>DRJH01000047.1 GCA_011052285.1 Gammaproteobacteria bacterium | reverse complement strand
GGTTACATGCCAAAATAATTGTGATTAATATGTCTTACTTCTTTGAATCATGCGCTTGATAAACATTGGCAAAGCCCACACTCACTAGTGATATTTAATAGCTATACGTCTCGTGAAACCCTCTAATAAGGCATACGATAGCGGTATCATTGGTATCGTTTTTGATACTGTCTGTTTCATTATAGGACTATTTTGCGGAATCGGAAATCTATTTTCGATACGACAATGTAGAAATGCCCAGCATAACCAGGCTTCCTCATATCGATCAGTAAGGGTTCTTACCGATATACTGCCTATAGATGTCAGAGCCTGTTTTCAGATCGTGCTTTTGCTGCCCAGGTGAAATTGCAACATTGCTAGAGGCCCTGTTTCGCACACTTGGATGCTGGTACGCTTTCTGTCCGATGTGTTTCCGGTAGATCTCAGATCCGGTGTCCAGTTTAGGGGGCTTTCTCGCAGGGGGTACCCGTTCGGTACTTGACGGAAACGGCATATCCAACTGTCCAGCCATATCTCTCAATAAAGGCCAGTTATAAGCCAGCGTAGCAATGAGGGTTAACACCATCGCCAATACAACTCTCTGGCGAATTGATCCCTTTGCACGAACACGCGATCCTGGCAAGGGCTGCTGCCATGGGGTTGTGTTTCTCGATACAGTCTGCGCCTTTCTTGCTCGATGTGGGTGTGATGCCTGAACCTGGCAGGCAGGGCATTTTGCAAGATGGCTGAAGTGTGGGTGGCTACGGTCACGCCGACAGGTAGCCAACGCGTTCTCGGCCTTTGAGAGTTGATCGGCCCAGATCCGGGCTTCAGGCCGCGTGGAAGGTACGCTATGGCCACCGATGAATGCCGCACTGAACATCTGCTGCAAAGACGCTGGTAACCATTCCAATGGCGGTGCCCCACGCGGCGGCTTTGGACCGCCCGGAGTATGCGGGCACAAAGCCGCTTTGATCCGCTCTCCCAACTCTCCAGGCTCTCCCACTCCGGCATAGGGATGAAAACCGGACATCAGGAGTTGGTAAACAAGAACCGCGAGCGCAAAGCAGTCCTGTTCGGCCTTCCGGTCTGATGTGGACAAGTTGGAACCCTGCATCTCCGGCGCTGTGTATTCCGGCCGCCCGACCAAACAGCGGAATGCACCTACCTGAAATGAATCGCAATCAATCAATGTTACCCTGGCATCCGGCTGCACAAGGATGTTGCTCTCGTTAAGATCGCCGATTACATACCCCATATCGTGTATGGCGGAAACTGCCGTGCAGAGATTGCGGGCAGTCCGGAGCAGGTATTGATACCCGAAACCTGCGGGCAGGGACTGCCGCCGTGCGGCTGGATGGTAAACCTCTGAGAAAGGAAGGCTAGCCTGGATGGCCGGCATGAGAAACCCCGCCACTGAGCCTGTGGAATCAAACAGAACATCCTCCGGCCAGGCGATTGAAACGTGCCCCTGGGCACGCCCGGGATCTGCGGGGGCATGACCCACCATCGCACGAAGCTTGTCCCCACGCTCCGCGCTCGGCTGATGATAGACTTTCGCCACCACCTTCCGATTGCCTTTGACTGCATAGACCTTTGCCTCACCACCACTACCAATAATTTTATTGGTATCCAGTGTGATGGAGCCGTGTCCGCTGGTCATTTTCATGATGGACATCCCTCGTTGAATTCATTGCACCGTGTAGCAAGCACAAGTGTCTTGTCATCATCTGATCGCTCGGCGATACGCTTGCCCGTCAGCAAGCGAGTAACAGCTTCTGTACGCACCTCTTGTGAAGAGGTATCGTTCATAAACTGGAAAAGCCCTTCGAACAACACCGGATTTGGTTCACCGGTCGCATACTTAATGGCCACTGGTTCGAACCCATCACTAAACAACGCAAGGTGACGCGCCGATCCTTCAATTGCCTGGAGTTGGAGATAATCCGTGTAGTTCTCCTGGGTGATAAACACGGCTTCATTAATGTACTGGCCTTGGAACGGAGTCGTGAGTGCCTTAATCCCCTCATGCCCACCCACTGAGCACACGATAGCCCCATCGCCAACCTGCGCGGCTGCGGTATACCCGTCACTTACTACAGCGAGCAGCAATGTAGTGGCCAGGTCGCGCAGAGCAACCTGCTCACGTGCAGCTAACGTAGTCAGTGCATCGCGTGCAGATTGAAACGCTCCTTTTAGGGTGCCCAACAAATATGCCTGGTGATCTTCCGGATCTTTCGCCATGCGCCAGCCCACCGCGTGACTGATCATGTGAGCAACAACCTTATCAACGGCCAGGGTACTTCCCCATTCAGCATGCGCAGCTGAACCCGCACCATCCGCACATGCCAGAATGAGCGTGTCATTCACTTGCGCCCAACCCTGCGCATCCTGACAGGGCATGCCCTGCCGGACATGCCCATGGCCCTGTACAGATACTCCGGTGCAGAGCCAGTTCATCATCACACCTGCCCCCAGCCTTCGGCCCAGTCTTTGGGTGGCGGCAACGCCACCTGCACCCCAGCCGTCGAGCGCGAGACCTGTCGCAGGCTTTGCGAAAGCCAGGCAAAGAGTTCCCGGAACTGCAACCCCGCCAGCTTGACCGGCGGACGGTTGGGTGCGGCGATCTGTCCCAGGGTGTGCATGTCCGCGCCCTGGACTCCGACAGCAAATAAGGCCATCTCTCTCGCTTCACTGTTTCGATGCACCCGTTCGGCCGCCCGCTGCCAGTCGTCGGTAGGAGCACCGTCGGTGATCAAAAATACCCACGGCAGGGTCTTGGGGATACCGGCTTGGGCATACAGTGTCTTGCGCATCGCCACCCGGTCCAGCGCCCGGTCGATGGCCTCTCCCATGGGGGTGCCACCGGAGGCATGCAAGGTCGGCGGATTAAACTGATCGGCAGTGACAAAGTCCTGCACCAGGTCCACCTGACCGCCGAAGGTCAACACCGATACCTCCACTCGCCGGCGGGCCAGGGAGTCCTCCATCAGGGTCTGTTTGAAGATCTTCAGCCCCTGATTGAGTTCAAGAATGGGCTCACCGGCCATGGAGTAGGAAGTATCGAGCAGCAACACACAGGGAGTGCGCTGGTCCGGGTTGTCCTCAAACTCCAGGGTATCTTCGAGGTTCGGGATGACGTTGTAATCGGTCTGGTTGTAGTCCATGGGAATCTCCTTCTCGGGTGGATGGGTTCAGGGGTACAGGCAGGGGTCTGTCTCCGGCGGTGCCGGCACGGAAGTAGTGCAACTCACAAAGGGAAAGAAAAAAGGAAGGCCGGGTGGAGGAGCCCCCGGCACCAATATGGACAGGTCGAGCCCTGCGCTCTGGCGGCGCCTTGGGTCCACTACGTCTGTCCATCGTCATAGCAACATTCCATGCCTGCACATCGGGACATGGTTGGATTAACTCGACGGAGAATTTTTTTGAGTTAGAGGATAGAGAGAAGGAATAAAAGACTGGCTGCGTGGCTGTACAGATACAACGGATTGTCACCCGTAACACTTACCAGCGACAGATCGCTCTTTCGACCCACAATCAGGGCACCGTTTGTCGCCGCACTTGTAACAATACAGTGTGTGCCGCACTTCTTGCATTCGTAGATCTTCATTAAACCGCCACCCAGTAATCCTCCACCAGGCTTCTTGTTGCAATTTGGACATTGATTAAACTTGGTCATCTATCTTCTCCTCAATCCCATCCAATTCATGGGGCGAGTTCCTCAGCACTCGCTTTACTTGTGGTGGCCAGAATAACGAGGGCCAGCATCATGGAACGTCGCATGCAGTTTTGTTTGTGGTTCATCTCTTTCCTCCTCCTGAATGGGAAACTGCGATTTTGTACATCGCCAAAACTCACTTGCTGTACCCGAGTGGTACGGTGCGACGAATACTGCTTGGGGGAATAGCCCGCGGCGAGGTGATTTCGCCAACACCAGGGGCACCACCCACGACCTTGTTGTGCCGTACCGGAAATCCCTTGGGCAGTTGAATGGTTTCACGGACATGGGGTGGAGATGCCAAACCATAGCGACGCTGAGCGGTGCTTGGACTTAGTGGACGACCCGGTCGAGCGCGCACTGTCATGTGCGTGTTCGGTGCCAGACCAGAAGTGGCTTCGCGCTGTCCCCGTACCCGGGTGGTATAGCGATATACTGTGCGCGAACGGGCAAGCGGTTTGGCTGCAGTGACCGCATGGTGCTTCAGATCACGTTTGAAAACCCTTGCCATGGCGGCACGACCTACGGATTTCCCCAGACTCCCCGCCTCCACAGGAACAGAGCTGCCAAACCCTATCAGCCCTGCCAAGGTGCAGATCAACAGCCTGTGCATGTTCTTCATGACCGCACCTGACAACTGCCGTCGGGTTGCCGACAGGCCGCCCCGTAAACCTGCTGGTAACGGTTTCCGACCTGCGCCTTGAGGATGTATTCGCGGCAGTAACGACGGGCCGAACGTTGATAGGTTCGCCGCGGCGCGCACACGGCCAGGATCAGGATCGGCTGTCTGATGGTGTTTCTCATAGTGGTTTCCCCCTTGGTGGTTTATCTGACGAGTCTTTGCAATTGACAATTGGCCGGGTTCTGGATGGGATCCGGTATTCGAAGGTAAGGTGGAATCACGTTGCCACTGGAATTACAAGCCACTACTTTGTAACCACTGACTAGATCGATGAGATTGCTCGCGAATGGCACCTACTCCGACCAGATGTTGGGAGCCCCATCTCCCATTGGCGACTTGGACACCGTTTGCGCACCACCGTCCCCAGTGGATAAATTCCACGGGATTAACCTGTTATCCCGGAGCTGCCGGCCGGCTAATCCAGCAAGCACTGCGAGCAATATCGCGAGTGCAATGCCAAACACCCGTCTTCCAGGATTCGCGCTATAAAGGAATGCGCCCAACCCATGCGTCCACTTGGTCATAAGACCTGGGAGTGCGCCCATCTTTCGCAAACTGCCAGCAACAGCCATAGCCAGTAATGTCCCTGCGCCTTCTTTACCCAGAAATAACGCCAGCACCAGGCGAACAAGATAAAACCCAAGGGCCACCAGGAACACTACGACCACCCACTGTGGGATCTTCATCAAGATCTCTTCTAAAAGTGGACCCAACAGTACGGGAAGCACAACCATGCCCACAGCCGCAAACAGCATCGATCCTCCAAGGCCTCGGAGACCGATCAATCGAAGGAACAGGCCCATCACACCCAGCATTAACGCGACTGGAAAAATGAGTTCCTCAGGCATCAGCCAGTAGGCCAGGGAAAGTGATGAACTCATAGGTAATCTCCTTTCGCTACTATTGGATGCACAGCGCTACACACAGCGGTAGCAGCGCTGGGACAACACCCACGCTCACTTAAAACAATTCTACTTCCTGAACCTATCGAACTGCTTATAGGCGCGCTCTACCCGGCGTAATGATTCCGCAACACGCTTTGTGCGAAGTTCGGTTTTCCAGCGATCCTCGCTCTTTTCAAGAAATTGATCGACTGCTTCTGCCCAGGCCAAAGCCCGATCACGCTGCGCTGCAATGCGCAACAGCAGCCGTGAAACCACGTCTTGGCACCCCGGCCCATTGCCATACCGTCGGACGGCTGCGTCTGCCATGGAGATAAGCGCTTGTTCAGTGCGATAATCGACGAGTTTCCGCACTTCACCCACCCTTGCATGAGCATGATTCAAATCATTTGAATATTGTTCACTTACGGACTGGCTCGCTTTTGACAGAATGTGCACATAGACAGGACGTTGGAATTCCTTAAACCATGCCTCCAGGTAATCGACTGCTCGGGACTTGAACCCAAAGAGGTGATCCTGCACCGTACATGTTCTCAAGCTTTCCATGAGTTTACCGGGGTAGAACTCTAGTGCTGGCGACACTTCGATACCATCATTGGCATTCGCCATAGACCCCATGGTGATAATTACACCTGCCACGAACACCTTGAGAAGTGAGGACATTGGTCTATTTACCATTCCAGGCCTCCACAACCACTAGCACCGTACGCGATGCACGATCACTTGCATCAACATGCTCTGCTGCCCACGATGCTGCTGGGGAAATCAGTCGTGCACCCTCGCCAATCTCAAGTACTGGTCGATTCAGACAATAGGACTCACGGTAGGGCGGTATAATGGCGGATCTTTTGCTGATTACCTTTTTTGATATTGCTCCACGGGTCGCACCATGGCGTATATACAGGGCCTTCAGTTGTTTCAGGTTCTGCCGAGCCTTCTTTTCATGTATAGACCTGCTACGTCCTGATTGAGCATAGGCATAGAGACGCAGTCGACTCCCGACAAGAAGCATATGCATGGGCTGCAGATAATCATTCTGCTGAGCTTTCCTTTCATACGTGGACCTGCTACGCCATGATTGAGCATAGGCATAGGGACCCAGCCGACTCCCGAGAAAAAGCAGATACCTGGGCTGCAGGTAATCTTCCCAGTATACCGGTGGTGGCTCGCTATGCTTTGGCAGGATATGAACAATACAGCCCGATCCTGTTTGCCGTACGATATTCGCAAAATACCGGGCAACCACGGTATTCGGCTCCTCGCAGTCAAACCGGGCACACTCTCTATAGACTGCCCGGATATCAAACTTCTGAGATGCTTGAGCTATCGCCTCCTTTTGCGATGGAGATGTCGCACAGCCGGCAATCACAACGGCAAGTACACAGGATAACCAGTGATATCTCATTGCATCGTGCTCCATTTGGTTAGTCGGACAGCGACGCAGTTACCATGCCGCTTTGATCAATGTACAATGTTGGCGCACAGTCCCCGTCGCGGCACGCTTCAAAGAATGCTTTGTAAATTTTTCCACGTATTCCCGCAGGCAAGCCCACCATCAATCCCTGGTGCCTCTGGGGCTTCTTGACCCCATCTGGCAGAAATTCGGCGCATTGGTTACAGAGAAAGTTCTCACGGCCCTGTGGCGATATATCTTGACGCTCAGTCCATTTCCCCATACCGAAATCAAAGTGCCGCCAGTGGGTCTGATTCGGATCCAGTGGAAGGTTTACCTCAAAGAGCACACTGCCCGCCGGCAACCCGATAAATTTATAGGTCACACCGCGCTCCTCCATGGGCATGCTAACCAGCGCAAGCACCCACAACATCAGGATATCCAGCAGGACCCATAAGGGGGGCGCCTGGCGGATGACCCTTACACTCATTACCTGTCTCCTGTGATGTACCCATCCAGACTGCTCAGTATGAGACAGGTGATATAGGTTAAACCGCCGGCGATGGTTGTCGAAACTGCGATACCAAAGGCACTGCTGAAGGTCTCCATGAATTCTGCTGGTTGCACATTTCCGGTCTTGCCGGAAACCGCCATCGTCACACCGATGAGTGTCCCGATAACACCAAGTAAAATGGACACGTTGCCGGTCGCATCGGACAAGGTATAGGTCCTTTCCAGAAACCGTGACCGCTGATCGCCTTGGAGTATCAGCAGGTGCACCGAAAGCCACACACGCGTGGCCAGGCAAAAAATTAACGCGAGGTAAATCCATGCCACCGGGGCCTGTTGCGTAAGAACCGAAACAAGATGTGGGAGCAAGAGATTCTCAGTATTCATGTGATTCTCCTTTGGCTACAGTTACACACGGATCTCCACAAACCCATTTGGTAATTGGGATCTGTGTGTTCTCAAACAGGATTTGATCAATCGGGTTCAGCCCCTGCGCCCTGTCTGCTGACTGATATCCATTCTGTGCTGCGAGGCATGCACAAAGACCTGACGGGGTGGTATCTGCCCTCTGCGAATGAAACTCGCCTCCGAGTGACCGGAACCAGGAAGCCGACGGAGGACCCCACTGCGCCATGAGTGGCGTAGGATTCCGAACGCAGGTTTGACTGGAGTCGGCATCAAACACGGCATAGAAGTCGCTGCTGCACGCTGGATTTTGCATCCCATTTTCCTTTTCCGATACTGGGGGAGCTGCAACAACAATGGGCGCCTCATTCGACGACTGATCAACTATCTGGGCCAACTCGGCGCCTGGTTTTTCCATAGGCGGTAGAGCGATAGTCAGGATGCCCTCGAAGGCCACAAGACTAATGGAGACTGAAAGCCCCCCGATGAGTAAATGGGCGGCCATTTGTTTAATGATTGCATTGGTCATGACTGGTGCCTCCCATGATCGTCTAAAGATGTTTTGCAACTGACAACCCTATTACGAACTCCGAGTACACCCTATCCACTCATATCCTTCTTGGCAGGACCTGTTGACCAGTCCTGCATGATTTCCTGCTCGATCTTTTCACGCTTTCTGGCATAAACCCGCCTCGCCCGACGGCGTATGTTCCGCGTGATCTGATCTTGCTCTTCCTTCGCCAGAACAGGAGCCTGCATCGGGAATGTCTCGAATACAAAGGATGAAACGGGCGCATTATTGTTGAGCATCCTGCATGCCACATGATGATCGGGAAGGTGTTGCAGGTCGTGGGCGTTGAGATAAGGCTTGGTATACGTTTCAAGTTTCTCTGCATCTTTCGGTCCCATTCGAAAGAAGAGCATCGTAGCTACATTGCCAAGGATGGCATCTTCCACTCCCCGCTTCCTGTCGTCTTCCGAAAACTGCCCAAAATGCTGATTGGCCATAATGAGAGACAGCCCGAATTTTCGCGCCTCACTGAGTAACCCAATAACCGACGGCGTCGCAAGATTCTGGAATTCATCGATGTACAGGTAGAATGGCTTACGTTCCGACTTATTAACCGATATCCGTGATAGCGATGCATTGAATATCTTTCCAACCAGCAGCATACCGAGAAGCCGAGCGTCAAACTCACCAAGCAATCCCTTGGCGAGATTCACGAGAATAATCTTTCCTTGATCCATGGCCTTTCGGAAGTCGATCGTACTTCTCGGCTGGCCGATAATCGGACGCAGAAGCGCATTGTGAGTAAATTGGTTGAGCTTGCACGTGATATAAGGCGCAAGATTCATAATATCCCAATCACCCTTAACCCTTTCCGCTTGCCGCTCCCAGAAACTTACTGCCAGCACGTTCTTAGATCTTTTTTTCACATACCGCCGAAACTCGTCGTCTTCAAAAAACCGCACCACATCCAACAGCGTTGCCGTCCGACCCTCAATATCCATTACCGCCAGTAATGCATTCCTCATATAGGCTTCGAAGCCAGGGCCACCGACAATATCCAGGTTGTACAACCGACTAAAGATCATCATCAACTCGTTGACGACAAAGTTCATCTGTACATCTCTGTTGGGACCCTTACATTCGAGGAGGTTTATCCCAACCGCATACTGTAAGTCTGCCAGATCCATTAGGATCACATCTTTGGCCCGATGTTTCGGTACACTATTCACTAACTGTTCATACAGGTCTCCATGCGGATCGATCATGCACAGCCCCTGGCCACTCTCGATATCCTGTGAAATCATGTTATAGAGCAGTGTTGATTTCCCGGTTCCAGTTGCACCGATGACGTAGCAGTGCCGGCTGCGGTCTGTATCGGCGAGCCTTATCGTAGGACCTGCGTGTTGTTGCCCACAATATCCAAGAACGGTCCCCTTGGGTGACAGTTCTACTGGTGCCGAGGTGTAGGCACGAGGTATGCCCACACGCTGAAGTCCTTCCATGCCGGGAAGTAGATTTAATGGACTGTCAGCACGATGGAAACAGTCAGCGAGATTTACGATTCCTGATGTATCTTGATGCTCGATGTCTAAACTTTCGGTAATCCTGCGCGCTGAAACTGGCACACCCCGGAATAGCTCGCAGCCGATGATCTCTAGCAGTGGCTTTGGAAGAGGTCCGTCCGCCCGCACCGTGCAACTCACTTTATAACCGCGCGGGTCCCCCAGCCAGCGTTCAAGCCGATACAACGTTGAGGCCACAATGCCATCGTCGTATATGCGGCCGGCCCTGGACCCTTCTAGCCGGATCTGCCCCACCTCCCCGGTGCGCAAGTGATCAAATGCCGTATTGACAACATCAAGCTCTTCGTCGTTGAGTGTAATTCCTTCCACACATAGCGATACAGTAAATGAAGCAGGGCTGGCTCCCCCAGTACGAATCACTGAATCAAAGTCCACTCTGTTTCTGTCCGGCGGGAAAGCCAAGATCACCTGCCCGGCGGCAGGATGGACACCCGTATATCCTACTCGGCGCCCCTTCTTTACGGGGATCGAAATCGCGGCTGGTTCCAAAATGTACCTCCAATTGAAGCCAGCACTGGACTCCTTGTGTGCTGACTTGGCCGGTGAAAACCTGAGTCCCATTGCTGGATTCCCCAAGACAACCTGTAGGGAATGAAACAGATCCCTCGCGCCTTCGAGTGCATCTGCCCCGGCTGTGCCCATACTGGATCCGACGATCTCCCAATTAAACTCGGGCGATTTTTCCGGCTGGTGTCGCCACCCATAATTAAGGTCGAGTGCCTGGCCATCACTCAGACCACTCAGAAGTGCGCAAATGCTGTCATCGATCCAGGCGATACGATCACGACTCTCTTCGGGTTTTGCTTCATTCGGCATATTGACTATACCTGTGAGGGCCAACCTGAATTTGGCCTCGTATTTTCCCTCCTTGCACTCCCGCATCTGCATAACGATCGAATCCGCTTGCTCCGGACGCTGTTCCCCATGATCCTCCAGCGAGGATTCAACTATCAGATGTTCGATGTTGGGCATAGTGGTTCCTATTCAGGTTGGTTTTGAATCATTGTTGGTTAGTTACTGGTGCGAATAGAGAGGGAGTCCTGTGTAACGTCCGAACCAGACACTCCCGTATCACTGCGGATTCGTGGCCGCGAAGATACGGTTGATCAGATCTTTGAGGGCTGGACCACCTGGACCATCCAGATTGATCAGGGGCCAACTACCCAGCACTCGTTTATCCGCGACGCGAACAAGATACAGTTGCGCGGGAGTTTTGTTCGCCACCGCCGGAAGGACATACGGGACTCGCCGACCCGGGGAAAACCATTCGGGAGGCAGATCTCGTAGTGCCACGGCATAGTCACCGCGTTCGAGTAATACCAGGCGCACCTCCCGCTCGATCACTTCCAACCAATGCCGATGTGCCACAAGGTGATTGGCAAGCCCCTCGCCATCCATTACAAGCAGCCAGGAAGCGCTTTCCCGGGAAAGGTCCACCGTCAGGGCTTCGCTGGTCAAGAGACCGGTGGGGACATTAGTTACCGGCGCCTGTACCCAGCGGAGCGTGTGGTCTTCCATACCTGTAAGTTGATAGAGATGTATCTCACCATCCTTACCACGCAGTACCTGCTGATCGAAAACCGGTGCTTTCTTCATGTCGCCCAGCGCTGTGTACTCAAGACCGGCTGATTCACGATGCGACATCAATCTGTTCCAGTAGGTTGTCTGAAGAACCTCGAGCACATCGGTACCACCGCCACCAAGACGTTGAATCTCACGCACCAAGCGCAGAACATCCGAAACAGTCTCCAGGGCGGTAAGATCATGTGCCGGAACCGCCTCGTAGGGGCTTGCCCACAGCTTTTGCATCAGGCTCTCGCGCAACTCCTTTCGCGTCTGTTCCTGAAACCGGCCGAGGCTGCGTTCTGTTTGGGCAAGCCACTCCGCATTTTCACCGGGCACACTACTGGTGTTGGGTGCTGTGTCTGACCTCAGATACATAGTATCGAGTGCGACTTGTGCCGCACGTAGTGCAGCCCCGCGCGCAGACTCATCAATGGCCTGTGACGCTTCCAGCAAGTGCTGATCCACTACATCCAACGTAACTGCGGGAGTCGAGGAACTTGCCGGAGCCTGATTTGGATTAAGATATGTGTCTTCATCCTGCTCCTGTGCAACTACTGTTGAAAATGTGGACACCGCCATAATGAGAAACACAACTACGGTTGGTTTACTTGTCTTCATGATTGGTTCTCTCCCGGTTAACGGTTTTGACCTTTTGAGTCCATCCACGGTTTGATGGCCCTGCGAGTGTTATAAACTTCGCGCAGACCCTGATCCACGGCACGCTTCAACTGCTTGGCATGCAACGCAATCCGGATACGATCGATCTGACCCTGTACCCGCTCGCCCACCCGCTGCACCAGCTTCTGGAAGGCCACGGCCTTATCCAGGCGTGCGGCATATGCCCGTGCCTGCTGATCAAAATCCGCCACCCAATTCCGGCACTGACGGCCGCCAGCGGCCACCAGCCCCTCAAAACCGGTGTTCTCAAAGCCTGAGATATCCGACCCCACTTCACAGCCGGCCAACATCTTTTTTACGGAGCCGACGTATTGACGGTAGCGTTCCGTGGCAGTAAAAACGCCCTGGGTAACGTTGTCGACCAGCGCCATGAACTGCTGCCGGTTCGCCAACGTAGCCTGCAGTTCATTCTCGGTAGGCAGGCCGGTCGGCGCTTGGGGAAATGGCACCGGAGTAGCGGTAGCCTCCGTGTGGGCCTCAACCACCGGTACGGTCAGCAATGCCGCCAGCATGATGCCACTGAGCCCTAGGGATGCTTGCTTGCTGCTTATCGTCATGGTTTGGCTCCTCCACGTTGTCTGGATTGCTGATCCGTTGTAGAACATGCCGCCGCATAGCGTTGGCCGAGGCCTTCGAGTTCAGTTACGGCCTGCGCCAGCTCGGCGCGTTGGCTCTTACAGATCTGCTGCTGATAACCCGCATCAGCACCAAGTCCACCGCACAGGGTGTCGAGGCGCTGCCCATAGTCGCTGAGCTCGCCAACCCGGGTTTCGACTTCATGGACTTTCTGCTCGGCGATCCGACAGTCCCAGTGATCGAGTTCATCGCGGATCCAGGCCACGTTGAGTTCCGAGAGCAACACCGCCTCGCGGTGCATCGCCCGCAGGCGCCGGCCCTGCCCAAGCTGTTCTTGCAGGGCCTTGTCTTCGGCATCCATCTGCTGTTGACCCTGCAACACCTCCTGAAACTGCTCGCCCTCCTGCTCCACTGCCGCACGCAGGCGATCCCACGGACCCGGGGCAGGCTCTTGAGCCAGCACAGGCGCCGCGTGACAAAGCCCTGTGAGAAGAACCAACTGCATCAGGCCGTTTCTTGGTTTGCTCACGATTGCATCCGCCAACTGCCGTCGGGTTGCCGACAGGCCGTGCCGTAGACCTTCTCGCGGCGCCCGCCAATCTGTGCATCAATGTTGTACTCCCGACAGTAGGTCTGCGCAGACTGGCGATAGGTCCGGCGCGGGGTCACCGTGTAACGGTTTCCGCTATCGGGGTTTCGCCACGTGGTCGACCGGTTCGAGGGGCTGTGCTCCAGCGCCGACGCCACCTTCATTCGATCGACATCGTCCATAGTCCGACCGATACTCCCGCCGATGGCGGCTCCTGCGAGCGTGCCCACAATAATTGCTGCTGTACGCCCCCGCCCTTTGCCGATCTGGGCACCGCCTATACCACCGAGGACCCCACCCACTACAGTGCCAATACCTTGGTTCGTGGGGTTGCTGGCGCAACCAGCCAGCACCAATGTTGCACTTACTGCCAGGATCAGGATCGGCTTTCTAATGGGGTTTCTCATGGGGTTTCTCATCATGGCGTCCTCTTCAGTGAGTTCATTTATTTATTGCAACTGATAATCCGCGTGCGTTGACCACACGCTGCTCATGTCTATGTGGAATCTGATTGCCAACGATTCATCAATGTGGGCCAAATGATTTATGGCCCTGCCAAACAACGCCTTATGCTATTTGGATAGCGATGATTCACCGTCGAGGACTGGGATGGTGTTCCTGTCGGAAAGACGACATGGGAGGAGAACCTCCCATGGTGTGCGAGATTGATGGAGACAATGACGAGTTTCCTTAGCAATTACCGGCCAGTCTGCAGGATCTTTGCTGCTGCACTGTGGTTACACCTGCCCCCAGCCTTCGGCCCAGTCTTTAGGTGGCGGCAAGGCTACCTGCGCCCCAGCCACCGAGCGCGAGACCTGTCGCAGGCTTTGCGAAAGCCAGGCAAAGAGTTCCCGGAACTGCAGTCCCGCCAGCTTGACTGGCGGACGGTTGGGCGCGGCGATCTGTCCCAGGGTGTGCATGTCCGCGCCCTGGACTCCGACAGCAAATAAGGCCATCTCTCCCGTGTCACTGTTTCGACGAACCCGTTCGGCCGCCCGCTGCCAGTCGTCGGTGGGAGCACCGTCGGTGATGAGAAACACCCAGGGCAGGGTCTTTGGGACACCGGCCTGGGCATACAGTGTCTTGCGCATCGCCACCCGATCCAGAGCCCGGTCGATAGCCTCCCCCATGGGGGTACCGCCGGAGGCATGGAGGGTCGGCGGATTAAACTGATCAGCGGTGACAAAGTCCTGCACCAGGTCCACCTGACCGCCGAAGGTCAACACCGATACCTCGACCCGCCGGCGGGCCAGGGAGTCCTCCATCAGGGTCTGTTTGAAGATCTTCAGCCCCTGGTTGAGCTCAAGAATGGGCTCACCAGCCATGGAGTAGGAAGTATCGAGCAGCAACACACAGGGGGTGCGCTGGTCCGGGTTGTCCTCAAACTCCAGGGTGTCTTCGAGGTTTGGGATGACATCGTAATCGGTCAGGTTGTAGTCCATGGGAATCTCCTCATCAGGTAAAGGGGTTCAGGGAATACAGGGATGGGTACGTCGCCGGCAGGGCCGGCACAGAATTAGTGCAACTCACAAAGGGGAAAGAAAAAGAAAGGCCGGGGCCAACATTCCTGTCAGCCCCAGACCAAAAGGAATCGGCCCGGCCGGAGGCTTTTCCGTCGCCCCCTGACCGGCCAGCCGCCGATCCCGCCAAGTACGCCAGGGTTTCCATGGAACCCTCGACCCCGCATGGCTAGGGGTCCGGAAACCGCCCGCGAGCCGGTTCCAGGACGCACTCTTTATTTGCAACTGATAATTGCTGTTTCTGGTGGGTAGTAGGGAAGACTGCCGTGCCTGCACACCTGCGGCACGGTGGGGTTAATTTGTCTTGGGCCGGTGTCACCCTAGAGGATTGGCACCCGTCTTCAGGTTACTTATGGAATCGGGCTGCCGCAGCGATGCGGCATCTGGACTGGCTGTAAGTATTTGATATCAAGTTTATTTATAAAACCGACACCGGATCAGGGCTCTCCCTTGGGCAAATGCGGGAGCTAACTGCAGCAACCTATGGGAAACAGACCTCCCAATGCAGGAAAGTCTGTTGGGGAATGGATGGCTTGTTCTATTCCCAGATATACCAGGCCCGGAGCCTGAGTCGATGGCAGGTAATTTCTACTCTGTTAGCCCCGTGAATCGCCCCGGCTTTACCGGAGACTCCATTTCTTAAGAGGATGGAGTAAAGAACAAGACGAGATTCTCCTCTCGAGTGCTGCACTCAGCTTTTACGCCATTAATGAATTGTTTCATCCGCACCCCAGATCAGCGCGATTGCCTTATGTTCTGGGACTCTAAAGGGAAAATTGAACCCCCTCATCTCAACTGCAATCCGTTCACTTGCGTTCTGAACGATTTGTGCCAGCACTTCCTTCTGAACAGCTAATTCATCGGGATCCTTTTCCTTGTATCGAATACCATTCAGCCGTTCCAGAACTTCCCAGTCGCGTAATACGCTCCAACCAGCTACGCCATTATCACCATTACATTCAATACCGACTATCGCCTGGCGCATATGGCCAGACTGGTCTGTTATACGATCAAACACCTGGAAAATAACCAACGGACAATTGATGTATTTGCTAAAGGTTAATGATACTGGTAGCTCCACGGCCGCCCTCAGCGCTTTGTCAAAAACCTTATGACCAACACCAAGCACCTTTTCGGCTGTTTTTCCTCCTGTTACTCCTCTGTCGAAATGCATTTCTTCATATTTCCTTCGGATGCCTGGCTCATCAAGCCAGGCCTCTGGTGTCTTGAAAGTTAGGCTTTCCCCTATGCGAACCGGCCTACGCCGCTGCAACGCCAACATGTTCTCGAAAAAAACGCGTAAATGCGGTAGATCCACATTAGGAACATCTTTCAATCCACTCAAATCGAAGCGAGTAGCATTTCCAACTAACGCCTTGACTGTATCGATCGCTGACTGTCCCCCGAGTGTTGCGGACTTCTTATCGAACCAACCATCTAATGTGCCTTTCTTAACAAACTGCCCCTCGCTGAACATCTCCGAGAATATGCTGGAAGAAGACATCCCCAGAACCAACTGTAATAGATCCTCTGGTTCATCCATTGCACTTGAGAGTGCGGACATAATTCGCTCGAGTTTTTCGTTCAACAGATCCCATATGCGAGCCTCGACTGTTGCTGGATTCCGCAATGTAATTACTTCGACAGGCTTCTTCTGCCCATATCGATTAAGACGCCCTACTCGTTGATGAAGCCGCATCGGATTCCAGGGAAGATCTACATGAATCAAGGAATAACATTTTTCCTGTAGATCAATGCCTTCACCTCCCGCCTCGGTAGAGATCAAAAAGCGCACCTCTCCAGCATTAAACAGGTCTGCTGCATCCCCCCGGTCAATATTTCTAGTAACCACTGAGCCATCAGGAAGAATCAATCCTTCCAGCTTCTCGTCCCCATTTATAAATGTGGTGCACTCTTCTCCATACTTTTGCATTAATGCTGTTATCAATAATGCCTGTGTTGCCTTGTACTCTGTAAAGAAAAGCACCTGCCGATCCTTATAACGCTCCTCCAGAACGTCGAGGATCTTTTCAATTTTAGTCTCAGACACCGCTGCGTCAGCTGCTTGAACCAGCGACTCAAGGTGTGGGATCTCCTCTTCCATGAGCACAAGCGTTGCCTCGGCCAGCATCACATCAACATCATTCTCTAGGTCTTCCAAGATGGACGAATCATCATTTGCGGCCGAAAGAGCTGCCTTTTCTTTAGCGGAAAGACGTAATGTTTCCTGTAAATTTTCGCGTGTAGTTCGAAGTCGGTTTAACCGTCCTTTTAGCGCTTTCCGGATTGCAGCAACTGAACTTGACGCGAGTTTCTGCATGGCAATAAGAACCAGCATTATCTGACGCCCCTCCTTAGCCGCAAGGGAAGTCGCATACGCCTTACCACTCGCTATAAAGTCCGTCAGAAGATTGTAAAACGCTTCCTCTTCCGGCCGGTAAGAGTAGGTCTCCGAGTAAACCGTAACAGGCTGAAAAAGCTTATTTCCACGCATATCCGTTACCAAGCTCTTGTTGTTCCGAATTAGCACCTCACGCAAGAGTTCAATCTGTTCATGATCTGGTTTCTTCGGGTCGAATAAATCGGGCCGCAACAACTTCATGAGCGACCAAAATCCGTAAGCTTTGCCTCTGTGAGGAGTGCCTGTAAAAAACACACAGGACTCAGCCTTTTGTTGCGTTAGTAAGTTCTCGACAAACTGGTAACCGAGTGTTGCTCCCTTGGATTCATCCGCATTCAGATGGTGCGCCTCGTCTACAATCAATAAGTCCCATGGATCGGATTCTAATATTCTTTCATGCCTGCCATGTCGATCAGCCCGCAACGTCGGAAGCGATGCAACCACTTGGTGATGGGTGTTCCAGAAATCCCCCTTCTTGCTATCGGCTTCAGTTGAATACCTGGCTAAACGGATATCGAACATTTCTCTTAGCCGGAGCTGCCATTGCTCCACGAGAGATGCGGGACACAGGACAAGAAAGCGACGGACCAGTCCCTTGGAAATCAATGGCCACAGGATCAAGCCGGCCTCAATGGTCTTTCCCAGACCTACGTCATCAGCAACAAGGTAACGTATAGGCCAGCGGCGCAATACTCGATGGCATACCCATAACTGATGTGGCAGCAGAGAGATTCGTGATCGAGAAAACACGCCCCATGAATCATTGACGGATAGAATTGCCGCAGCCTGACATTTAGCAACCACTTCGAGCGGGTTATGCCACTCATTTTTCTCCAGTGCTACCCGCAGGCTAATCTGCTTTTTGAGATCTGGTACGCCGCACTCTTCCAGCCCATGCTCGAACCGAACAATAGCGGTCTCACCCTTCGGGTACTCCACTGTGCCTGGTCCATACCGTTGATGAACAACCTCATCTCCTGGACTGAGCTGCAAGCCACCTTGATCTATCGCCATTTAGACCCCCTCGTCATATGTAATCTCTCGGCCTAGTAACGATTGCTGCAACTCCCAGTCCTCAGACACAATTTGTAGTGGGATATCATAATCACCTTTAAAGTCCGCCTTTTCCGGACCAAGGTATCTGGACACAAATTCAAAGATGACTGGTGACGCTTTGAGGCGCGCCACTGATTCGATATTCTCACATCCCATTTCATAAAGGAGCCTACGAACCCGCTGGTATGGTACATAAGCATGCTTACGCAAATGAAGGCTGTCAGCAACTCGATGTCGAATCAGTTCTCGAATCACGAAGTTTGCCCCCATCCCAAGGGTTCGTCCGAGAGGCGGCGCTGATATACCGCCACCCTGCTGATCACGATCAGCCAAAGGCATTAGAACCAATTCTAAATTGAAATCCTCCCGATACGTCTCCAGACCAAGCAGAAGCTCCACATAGTCATCCAGATGGCGGGACAATTTGTAAATGATCGGAAACCGCATCATCCACTGTTCATATTCCTGTTGATCTATCTGTTGGTCAATGTATTGATCCAGCACCCCCATCCAGTCATTGAAACGTTGCGCAGGTTCTGGGTCAGTGAACACATCCCACCATCCAAGGCGCTGGCATTTCTCGACAAACCCGCGATGCTGCTCCGGCTGCGCTCTTCCCATAGTGTGAAATCCACCAAGGAGCAACAGAATCAGCCAGGATGAACGGTCAATGTTCCCTACGTCATCGTCTGCCAAGTGGAGTAACCGTCCTTCCGGATAGGTATCGCGGCGATACTTATCGAGCTTTTCGTCTCTGGCATCCTCCCACCACTCATAAATGTTCTGCAAAGCACTATCAGGGTCGATTGGTTCCAGTCCCGGCGTCGGTTCATAATTAATATTTTTCCATACATCCCGGCTTTCATCTGGTGTTTTCAGGGTTTGGTAGATCAACTTTGAACGATCGGTATGATCCCAATCTGACAGATATTCCGAATTCTCATCCACCTCGACCAACCAGGTACCCGGCAGCCCGGATTCATGCAGCACATCGGTTACTTGCCGAGACAGATCTCCCTCAATCAGATACCTTAGAGCAGAACGTCGCCTGCCGCTGTCCTCGGCCTGGAAGATCCACTCTTTCAACGTTTCCGCTGGTGCTTCAAATTTGTCGCGACAAAAAAAGAAAAAGTCTAACGCCTTTCCATGATATTCCTTGGCCAAACGATTACAGTCCGGCGCAAAGGCCCACCGAAGTGCCTCATCTTTGCTGCCATCCCTGGCAAGGAGGTTCCTGACCCTCTCTGCTGTTCCGTTAGCGGACAGGAACTTCAGTTCTCGCGATTTTTCTGCTGCTTGTTTAAGATCTTTGAGTTTATCAATAGAAACCTCGTCGTCACCTTTTCCCCAACTTTCCAATATGCCCGGGTTCAATGCATGACCCAATATGTTGGCATCTGTTGGACTTATAAATTGATCGGCATCTAATTGTACGATCAGATTTGACAGGTTCATCGATCGCCACTGCGCAGCACTTGTCCCAAACTCCGGTACCACCATCCGTAGCCAAGTCGCTACATCGGAGGAAGCAGCAGTACTGGTATCCAATAGCGACTGAAAGCAAGATGCGTTAGCCACGGCCTCCAGGATTCGACTGTCCGACAGGGCCTCTTTCAGCACCGTTTTCACGTCTGTCCAACGGATCAAACGCTGTAAACTACCTGGCAGACCATTGGGAACAATATCGTGGCTCGAAGAAAGATTTTTCAACCCTTCTCCCAGGAGTGCTGTAGCGATGACCCGGGAACCAGAATCTCGAGGCATTTGTGGTAAACGCGCCATGAAAACCCGCCACAGCGAATCCCAGAAGTGGTAGCACTCCAGCCCAGGAGCTAACTGCATCGCAACGCATACTTCTTCCCACCGCGTCTCCAGTATTTCACGCAAACCATCCAGTTCAGACGCCAACTGCCTTCCTAACCGGTGGGCGATCTGTTGGTTTTCTGTCAAGCTTGCAGAAAGTCGGGAACGTCCCGCGTCCACTTCGAACATTGCATTGATCGCAAAGCCAAGCGATTCCTGCTCTCTAATGGGCGCGGTCACCCAAATGTTGGGGATATCCCTGGGTAACTCGACAAACCCCTGTGTACCGACTGCTAGAAGTAGTGCGCCATCAGCCAGCATAATTTTCATTACAAGGAGGTCTGCGTCTTCCTGACGTACATGCCCGATGTAGATGTTTTTACAGCCTGGAAGACACTGACCCTCCCAGCTCACTGACAAAGTACGACCATTCTCTCGCGCTATATCAACGTTGCGAACGTTTCGGGAGAAGGCGACCATGACACCCGCAACTTTTGAAAATTGATCAAGGATCCCTTCCTCAGCCCCTCTAGCAAGTGGAAGATCTATCGCCGTCCCTGGCCAACGGTTGCCAGACTGACGTTCCGACAATCGTTTACGCAGCCCCAGGCATACGGCGTTCTGGGTCGGAACAGGTAGCAGCCCGCCAATAATTTCTGCCTGGAGCCGGCCGCTGACAACGGTCGGCCGGTCTGAGACCAGCCAAACGCTTTTGAATCCCAACCCGAACTTGCCGGTAACATCTTCGCCCTTATCTGAGGCAGACAGGATCAACATATTTTCCAAGTCACGATCGAATCCACGCTCGTGTCCAGGAAACCCATTGCTGCTAAACTGGTTGATGGCTCGCCCCCAGTGCATAAAAACAAGCCGATTCGAACTTGCCTCGACAACAAAGTGGCAAATGGAAGAAGGCAACGGCTCAACATCCAGATCCCCAGGCTTTGCGGGGTACGCGTCGATCAATTCCAGATCGTGCAACGCATCATCGGCATTCTGGAAGAGTTCGAAAGGCACGCTTTCCGGCTGATACTGGAAATCCTTGATCTTGCGGCGCACCGACTCAAGAATCGCCCGTTGCGCGCCCTCGTCAGATTCAATTGTGCTTTGGAGTTCCGCAAGCGCTTTTTCCTTCGCTTTTCTGTAGTAATGTTCCTTATCAGTTCCCTTGTGTTCCTGCTCTCTTCTCTCTTCCTCACGGAACCGATTCAAGTCCACACTCAGATTGGGATGCTTATGTGCTCCCAGTTGTTTCAAGTAAAAAGGAATATTTTGTAGTATCAGTGAACGCGCCAGTTCGATGTCGACTTGGTCTGACTTGTCCAGATCATTCCATAGAGCATCGAGGCGAGGCTGAATCTGGTTATAAACTTCCCTCATCAGGTAAGTAGTCGAATTTCTCAGATAAGCTGAAAGCTGCTTATCTGTGCATTGCTCAGTCGCAATGTTGCGAAGAACGAGATCAACCCGATATCCTCGCGACTCTCCCAAAGAGACATAGCCTGGCCGCCCCACAAATAATGTCGAAAAGTCTTCCTCAAGCCCGACTGGGATCAACTCACCGAGGATCGAATAGACACGAAGCGTTTCGGCATCATGGACTCGAACAGTCATAGAAAAACAGTCTAGTGCCTGTTCGATGGAGAACCCATTCAACCATGTTTTAGCTCCTCCAGACTCAGTACCCTCGGGTACCGTCCAAGGTATTTGCTCGATAAGCCACTCTCTCGAATGTTGGCCAAGCAAATCCCGGCAAAGCGCCTTTACCGGTTTATTACCTCCAAACAAAAGTACAAACGCTCCCGTAATTGATGGCGCGACACGGGTTGACCACATTTGAAAGTACTCGCGAAGTATCCCCGCAGTGGCATTAGGCTGAGTAGCGGCGTCAACTTCCTCAGCACGTATTTCAGGATTTTCTGAAGGCTGGCCCTGGAAAATCAGGTTCGCCAGTATTTCTGCTTGCTCATGATGTAACACGAAGATTTCCGCCACACCAACGACACCACTGACAAGTTTTTCGCTGGGTGTCCAGTGACCTGACTGACTGAGCAGTTTCAAACGGCAAACTGCATTCGTTGCATTATCCGTCATGGAGAATACTTTGAGATAACGATTGAATACACGTTTTGCTATCTCTTCATCACCTCCCCGGTCCGCGACCCAAATCAACAGGCTCTCGATAGCATCCATGCTCATAGCACGGTTCATGGATGATGCCAGGAGGCGCAAATCGACATCTCCACACATCTTGTCAACCAAGGTTGCCAGCAGTCGCCAACCGGGATTTGTGTAGGAAGACAAATACCTTGCGGTCTCCCTTAATGCATTGGCATCTTTGAAGTTGAGGTTACCGATCTGGTACTCGCCAAGGTCAGCAATAACCAGAGCCAGTCTTTCCAAGCCTTCTTGACCACGTGAAAAATAGGTTTCTTGAAACTTTGTGTAGAACGGGTGTTCCAGAAACGCAGCATCCAGTCCCGATGGCGTTGTAAAGGTGTCGGGCGCCTGAATGAGGATTCTGTCCAACTCATCTTTGGCAGCCTCAAGATCGATAATGTCGTCGGGCTTATAGAACGCATCCCCGCTAGAGGGCACCCAGATAGAGTTCTTGATGCGCTTTACCAACTCTTGTGAAGGGAGTATCGAAGCTGAATCCAACGACTGCAAGGCATCCATGATCACACACCAGATTTCCGGTACATCGATATGCCCCAGTGCAATTTCGATGACTGCGCTATCATCCAGCGGTCTCAATAGACTATTCTGACGCCTCGCTAGTTCATTATCCCGACTACGTAGAACTACGTTTACGTCTTTCAAAAGATCTTCATTAATGACTACACCACCACAATCCAGGTAGACATTCTCTGCATCACCACGAACCATTTTTTCCTGATGGGTCCAATGAAAGGGAAGTGAGCACCAGAGGTCATCGTCTCGAACCGACCGGAGAATCTGTTCACATTCCTCTTGACTGAATCCTGACGGGTTAAGCACTGACGCGCCGCGGAGTCCTATCTCCTCGATTACTGAATGATCACGGATTTCCTTGATACCAATCTTGCGTGCGACATCACGAGATAATCTATCGGCGATATCGCTGTTCAGCAGATTCCACGGTTCATCTTCATTGTCCACCACTTGCGCCCACAGCTTTAGCCAAACCGGGTGCTGTTCCTCCCCCAAGATCCAAAGTGCGTCATCATCATCAAAATGAGTTTCGTCCGCATGCAGAAGAAATCGAAGACCCAGAATCTCCTCTTCACCATCAGGCACACCAAGCATTCCTGCCAACGCTGTTCTGGTCCGCAGGCCACCCAGAATCCTCGCTCTGTATCCAAGTGACCGGAGCACCGATTCTCCATTGCAAGGCGCAATAGCACCTTCCATGTTCAAAGCAAGTCTTGCTGTGTCTGCATTAATAACGAGCACCCGCTCTCGGGGCAGCACCTGCTGAAAATCAAGCGCTAATCCTAATCTCTGTTTCTCATTGATGCCTTGGGCACGTCCAAATAGTGTCCGTTCTTGCCGGGCTGTCTGTATATCTTTCACCGAAACCGGGACTATTCTCTGCTCCTTACAATCGAAGGCACCTAATACGTGCAAATCCGCACAGCGCCGCAACAGTTCTGGACGGGATTCAACCGGAACCCCTTTGATAAATTGTTCGAAAAGAGTAAGAGCGGCTTTCTGAAGCTCTTTTCCAGGATCGGATCCTGCATCTAGTACGCCTTGTACTTTCCCCAGGAGTTGTGAAGCGTCTTCGACAGATAATGATGTACCGCCTCCCCACTCCACGGGAATAAATCGTGCTGGAACCAGCAACACATCTATATCGGCGGAAAGCAATTGGCTTAGCAAGAGGTCAGGAATCTGGTTGTCTATCCGGAAACACCGAGTTCTATCCAGATGGCTAACAATATTACGGACACGTTGCTGGTTTTTACCCAGGTCTTCTTCACCATTAAGTACAAGCCCCTCCTTGAGCAAGGAGGCCAGTTTCTTGTTAACCGTACCTGCCTTAATAAAAGGCCCAGCCGATTCTTCCAGGAAGATGGTAAAATAATCCAAGAGCGTGGATTCCGCGAACAACCCCTTGGCTTCAATGGACTCCAGCAGATCGAGAAGATCCTGTTCATCCCACTGGGCCTTTGATTCCGCACCCACGATGTTAGGTGCGCCCTCAACCGACAGCCAAAACTGTTGATTTATGTCTTTGATGCTCGGGAACAACCGCCAAGGTCTCGCGGCATCATTCTCCGGCGGTGCAGGCAGACTCAATACCTTCTTATCATTGGAACGAAGAGCCCATCCCACCCCTTCTGGGGTAATTTCTCGAATCCAACACTGTTGCGCGGTAATTGGTTCTCTGAATCGGCGTAGTAAAGAGGTTCGACTCAATGCCTCAGTAAGGGCTGTTCGCGACTTATCCGCTAATGGCAGTTCGGTACAGAATGTATCCAGAGCAGGGAGTAGGAGCGGGAGCACCGCAGAATGCAATATTTCGCAGTTCCATGCCCGACGAAGTTCCTCCTCACTTCCAAAGCCATCTGTACCTGGGTCACTGCAATCATTCAATCCATGCACGCCCTGTCGTCCTGCATCAATGAAGAAGTAGCCATGCAGTGTGAGACGAAAGTCGTGTACCCCATCACAGCGAATCGTTTCCGAATTATGTGCTTCATCGAGCGGTAGAAATACCGACCAATTGGTGACAAGTTGCCCCCTACCCGGCGTTCTTGAAAAGAAAACTGCGCCATGAGGCTGCGCCTTGTCTTTTGCTTCTCTGGAATGTCCTAGATCATCCCTTACGTAACTGCTGGGCCAGAGTTCGTGGTTATGCATAGCCATCAGCGTGGGAGTCCAGCCAAAAGACTCAAACCCAGAGAATTCCAGTGTCTGATTTTCCGTGTTGGTTATCACACGGATTCTGCCTTTCATAAGCTCCCGTGTACTACGTGCGGTAGCTGGAATATCCGATCCCATATCAAGCAGCGATGGCCTCACGGCACCGTCGCCGAGGGTAACCTCAAAAACTGGCTTGACAGCCTCTGTGATGCCATCGATCTTCCAATAGGTGGCTCGTTTCACATGACGGAGCATGGGAATCAACGCGGCGATCTTTATACCAAGGTTGTCCTCGTCTAGAAATTTCAGCAACGCCATATCGTCGCCCGGATACTCAGAAACGATGGATCCCGCCCTTTCCCCATTGGGGAGATAGAGGTGAGATTTCCTTCTCAAAGGCAGCCACAGAATGAAGCACCGATCCGGATCTGGCGACATCATTTTTGTGATTCCGGACAAATGGGTTCTGATATCCTGGGCATCTTGTTCTTCAAACTCATCCCAATCCTGATGCAGGGTTTGTTCCGAGTCGTCTCCGCTCCACGGGTTTAGCACTTCCGCGTAGGATCTATTACCGTCGTGCGCCAGAAAGAAAAATGCCTCGCAAAAATGAAATACGCTTTTCATGCCCAGCCCGAATTTACCGATGCTGGCCTGTTCCGCCGCCTTGGAGTTCTGGCCGAAGGATCGAATTCCGCGGGCATCTGAAGGCTTGAATTCCCCATTGTTGATTAAAAACAGCCCTGGTCCCTGCAATAAAGGATGTGAAGCACCTGGCAGCCCGGATGACAGTCCGTAGTGGAACTCTGATGCTGGCGCATCATCGGTGTTCTGAATTAACTCCTTGATCACCGGGAAACCGGTCTGATACCGGTCACGTAGATTATCGGCAATCAGATTGACGATACCGAGAGGATCATGGATGAAGCCAGCCATGGTTACTTCGACACCCCGTTGTCCAGGCACCAGGTTTCCAATGCCATATGCAACGATACATGTCGCTGAATCGAATACATAGGCAATGTGAAAGCGTTAGATTCCTGCATCATTGAGATC
>DRJH01000046.1 GCA_011052285.1 Gammaproteobacteria bacterium | reverse complement strand
CGGGTATCTGATTCCTTGAGCCACGCCTATCGCTGATTACGACTATGTAACAGAAACACCAGTCGCTTCCACTAGGAGGCTGTGACTGCCTACCCACTTGGCAACTGATACCTTATCAACGTTTGAGTTGATAGATGCTGAAGCGATAATAGCTGCCAAGTTTGCTTGGCTGGTATCCAAGATCTACCACCATTTGTAAAAATGCCCAGCCAGCCAGTGAATCTGTGGTGAACCACAGGCTAGATGATGAATTTTTGAGTAAATGCAGCAAGCGAGCATACGCTCTGGGTTGATTTTTTGACAAGGCCTCGACGGGCACAGACAACACTTTCGTCTGCAAATAAAATGGCAGGCCCCGCGATGGTGGGTATTCGATGAAAACAAGTTGCCGAGGAATCTTGCCATCTTGCAGTGGTAATGCCATTATTTTGCTGGCGAACAGCCGGTCATCACGCTCACTGACCCGGTTAGCCACCACCAGCAACCCGGCAACAAGCACCATTAGCCATAAACCAAGCAGAATCTTGCCAGCCTTCGTTTGCAAGGTTCCGGGGCGAAGGGAGCGTGCAACCAACAATGTGGCTGGAACACTGGAGGGCAACAGATAGAGCAACAACCTGGACTGTGCCATGGCAAAAACCACCAATGGTACCAATAACCAGCATAGCAATAACCGATTATCCCGCTGCAAGCGATCATTGATGGGGGCATCAACAGCGATATTTCTTCGTGGTTTGCCGATTAACCGTGTGATCCGCTGACCCACCACCAACCAGGCCCAGGGAAAACAGCCCAATACAATCGCCGGTAAAAATACTCTGTACAAACCCAGCCAACCTGGGTTGCGGTGAAATTTGTTGCTGGCAACCCGATTGACCAACTCATCAGCGAAAAAATAGTGCAGTAAATCCGGATTACCTGCTATGACTGCTACAAACCAGGACAGACTGATCATCAAAAACAACAGCATACTACCCCAGGAAAAATGCTGCCTAAATCCTCTCAAACCTCCATTCCAGAGACTGAATATCAATAAACCAATCAGCGGCAGCAGGCCCGGCGGGCCCTTGGTAAAAAATGCCAGGCCAAAACCCAGCCATCCGAGATAGCGCCACAGTCTGCGCTGGCCGGGTAGAGCATCCATCGCCATGATCAGGCCATACATGCCCAACGTCTCCCAGCTGGTCAGTATCGTATCGGTGGTAATAACGCTGGCACCACCGACAGGAAGCACTGAGGTGCCATAGAGCAAAGGTACCAACCATGGATTATCTGGAAGAAAACGTTTTCCCAATTGGTAAACGAGAAACAGGGTCAGAATAAATGCCAGTGTATTGGGTAATCTGGCAGCCCATTCCTGACGACCAAATACTGCCACGGATGCTGCAATCGCCCAATACGTTAGCGGCGGCTTGCTAAAATGTGGGGTATCCTGATCCAAGTGTGGGTGCAGATAATCCCCGGAATCCAGCATTTGTAGAGCGACAGCTGTATAACGACCTTCGTCGGTCTCCCATAAACCACGCTGATTCTGCAACACCAGCAGTGTGATAAACCCCAATACCAGTAACAGGCCGCTTGTAAAATGGCTTTTTGATAAGTTCGATATGGGATGAGCTCCTACTTAGACGATTGGCAACACTTCATACCATATTGTAACGTATCGTGATCACACTGGTTATGATCACTAACCCCTTCGGGTGACGTCAAGCCAATATATGGATACATAGTTCCACGCTATCACCAACTGGCACCAGCTGGTTGACGGCCGGTTGGTTGATGGTGTTACAGCAGTTACTCGCGTGAGCGGCAGTTTTTGTATGCAGACTCCTCACTCCGAGGTCCCTAGGAGGCTGTCCGAGAATAGAGAACCTATTGCGGAAAAGCAGATTTTGGTCCAATTTCTCCCTGATTCTCGTTAAATACAACCAGTATTCGTCTCAAATCATGAAAAAATTGACCTCCTGGGTGATCGGGGGCCAGAGCATATCATTGCCCTGCTCCCCCCGAGAGAATTCCACCTCAATCAATCATATCTTTACTGACCTTGCCCGTTACTTGAGATACTTTCTCAACCACTGGGGCTGCATCCCAAAATACTCTATTAACCAGAGCATACATGGGGTCATTAGCCTGCGAATTGCTGGCGTGGTTAGGTGTGACAGGGTGATTCAGATCACGATAAAAACTTGCCAAAACCGGATCAGGTTCCATCTCCGTCATAACCACATTAAGCAGAGTGTCAAATGAGCTAGTACCCCTGTCCTGATGTTGCGCAGTCGGCATCGATATTCGATTCTGCCCATGAGAAGAACGAGGCAGAGCTGAATCGACATCCATTTCCACCATGACTTTGTTAAGTAGAGCATCAAATTCGCCAGTATCCCCGCCCTGATATTTTGATGTCGCTGTTTCGACACGAGTCAGATCTTGGCTAGAACTGCTATTGAGAGGCTTGGAGACTGTAGCTGCGCTGGCATCTAAGGCAAATAGCAGTATCAGACTGGTAACAAGTGTAATTGCTGCATAAGGGACAAGTGGTGAGATTTTCATAATATAACTCCTTATATGGTGTATAAAATATTTCAATATTAGTCATTATCTACAATCAAATAATTGATTAAACCATGTGAACTATTTGCTTGTGTACTAACTTACAGCACTATACTGAATTCAAACTTAAGTAAAGATTAATATGATCTGTTATTAACAAATATGAATATCAGCTATTGATGCACTCACTGCTGGAAAAAATCTGATATTCCTGATGAAATGTACCAAGCAACATACATGTCAAAATACTTCCTTAAAAGCAGTGAATTATTGCCTAAGCAAGATTTACATCACATAGTCATTGCTTTAACAGCGCAGATATCGATTTACTTCCATACTGATCAGCATATTCAGATGAACAGTCGGAATAGACAGACAACAAATTGGTCTGAATGTGCAAAAATAATATTTCAGCACATGAGACAGAGGCGATTAACAAGGTATCGCATCATGGTAGATGTATGGTCTGATGTAGATTTCAAGATGGATACTTCCCAGACAAAGCCGTGCGGCACACTTTGACCGACTTATAGAAATCCACTATTCAGTTCAGAAGTGGACCGGGACAAGATCATCTTCATGGTGCTAACCATCAAGGGCACCTACGGCCTGGGCATGTTCGAAACCTGGTACAAAATGATAGTTATCCACACACTTGATAACCATTGTCAGCAGTGATCTGTAAGATGGAAATACCTAGTCAAAAGAGTATCTGGAAGTTTCAATATCTTCTTTTCAAGCTTGGGGCTGTAATATTCTATACTCCAATTTATACGCCAAACATAACATATATACTCATCGCGTTTGAGAAAGAACATTAAATAAGTCGCATAATCATATAATAAAAATTATAATTGAGCCATGAATGATTACAGTCTTAGCGACCAGGAACTCCACGATCTGCAGGTCCTCCATCGAGAGCTCATCGAAAAGCGTCAAGCAGACCGCGTTAAAGCCATCGTTTTATTGGGCACCGGCTGGGGTGCCCTCACAAGTTGCCGTTGCTCTCCTGATGGATCGCAGCACGATACGCCGGTATTTCAGAGACTATAAAAAAGGCGGGGTGGATCGACTGTTGGAAACCCACTACCTGTGTCATCGAGGCTATTTGAGCTTCGAGCAAGAACAGGAACTGGACACCTATTTACAGGAACACCTTCAACTCACAGCCAAATCTATGGTGGCCTATGTTGAGGAGCACTGGGATATTTACTACAGCGAAAGTGGCATGACCGACCTAATTTCTGATTCAATACGTTTTTTGAACGTATCGGGAATTGGAGCATGAACGCCAGCTTACGG
>DRJH01000045.1 GCA_011052285.1 Gammaproteobacteria bacterium | reverse complement strand
TGGATCAACCACCCGGGCCGTATTTGAGCACGCTTTACAACAATCCGGCATTACCATGGGTCCGGTAATGGAAATAGGTAGTCGCGAAGGGGTCAGGGAGGCTGTCGCAGCAGGTCTGGGCATTGGCATTGTCGGTGCCATGGAGTTCGGCAATGACCGCCGTTTACACTCGATTACTCTGCAGGGGAGCGGGCTCGAAGTCACCGAATATGCCGCCTGCCTGGAAGAGCGACGAATGATTCGCACCATCAACGCTTTTTTTGAGTTGTTTGCCGAAAAATAAAATAAAATCTTTATCGGCTTTAACAATATTGACCTATCAATTTGATGCACCAGGATGCACGAAAAAAAATACTTGGCAATTCGACGAACGCCTTTTAAGGAAAAGGTCTGGATCCCAGTTTTAGCCCAATTCCACTCGGGTTCGCCAACCACTCAAGTGATTAATTATCGACCACATCAGGCCTTCCTATCTCATAGCCTTGCGCTGCGTCAAATCCGTTATTGCTGACCCATTGCAGATGGTCTTTATGCTCGACATGTTCAGCGATCACCAGACCATCGAGTCCATGGATGATGCCCGCTACGGTCTGCAAAAAGAACCGGACATCCGCATTTTCGGCTGCTGCAGTTATATAGCTGCCGTCCACCTTGACATAATCCGGTTTTAATGTGGCCAGATAACCGAAATATCCCTGACCTCGTCCAAAATGGTCGATACCCAGATGACTGGCGTTTGCAGTCAGCGTTTTTCGCAGAACCTGACATTGTGGTAATGACTGATCTGCCGCGGTGGCAGTAATTTCCAAATCCAGCATTGCCGCCTGCTCCGGAAACCTGGTCAACTGCACTGATAACCAGTCGACAAACTCCATTGAACGCATACTGGCATCAGAGATATTGACCGCCAACCGTGAATTGTGGTCACTGACCAATCGCTCCAGTATTTTGCTAACCACCAGACGATCGAGTTGCAGCATGCGGTCATAGCGCCAAGCCATCGGCAGGAAAACTCCGGCGGATACATAACTGCCATCCAGATCACGTGCTCGCAGTAATACTTCGCGATGCAACAAACGATCCTGACGCAATTCCTTAACCGGCTGCAAACAGAATTCAATCGCCTGTTTGGCAATAATTTGGTCCAGCCACTCAGACCAAGCCTGCGCACTACGTGGCAATGCTGACTGCAAAGACACGGATTCCTTCACAAACCAGCGGTTACTGCCCTGTTGCTGGGCAGTACGCAAGGCAAGATCACAAAGCCCCAACAAATCACCGGGCTGACCATTGCCCTGACACAAGGCGACGCCAATATTGGCCTGCAGACGCACTTGTGATTTATCGCCTGTAGAGTCAATTTCGACCAATCCCTGAAGAATATGATCGCAGGCAGTCTCGGCCTCTTGTCGATCCATACCGTCAATCACCAGGATAAAACTCGCACCCCCAAGTCGAGCCAGTATTTTTTCGCCAGCAAGTTCAGCGCAATAATGCCCCAAAAAGTCTGCAATCCGACACAGGCGCTGATCGCCGACCACATAGCCACATTGATCATTAAAAGCCTTGAAATCAGCTATTTCGAGTAACAGGATAGCTCCAAAATCAAAGTGATCGGTATCGGTCAGCCACTGCTCGAACTCGGTGTTGAACTGACGTCGATTGGGTAGATTGGTGACGCTATCCTGATAGGCTTCACGGCGCATCTGTTCGGCCAATTCTGTCTGGGACGAGACCATCTGTCGCAACTTGCCTGACATCTTGTTCATGGCCAGAACTACACTCTTCAATTCCCGGGTCTTCGGGATCTCCTCCACGTCAACAAAATCCAGATTGGCAATCGCCCTGGCCTGGCCTTCTACCTGCTTCAAAGGAGACAATAGGTAACGCAGACTGACTGCAACCGCCGCCAGCAATAAGGCCAGCCCACCGATAAACCACCAAAAGGTTTCTACCGTTCGCTGCCACAGATACAGATAGGCATACCCTGGATGACTTTGCACAGAAACACTCCCACCGATCTGCCACCCGGACATAATCTCGGCGCTGGCTGCCGGTGAATGCAATGGGATAACCTGCACAAACCAATTCGGCACCCCCTCGATACTGACCGCACGCTCACGCCTAACCAGGGATTTATTGTCAGCTGACCGTAACTCAATCTTCTGATAGTAACCAGGATCAAAGATGGCATTGATCATCGCCGCCGCCAGCGGCTGATCATTCGCAGCCATCACCGGCCCCAGGGAAAGCCCCAGGGAAGTGGCGGTATCCTGGGCGTTTGAGATCAATTGATCCTGTAAATAAGCGCGGACACTGGTAATGCTGATCAGCATACTGCCAGCATAAATCACAGCGATCAGACAGGAGATGACAATTCCGATCTTTCTCGATAACGGCATGGTTTACCTCTTTACAGTTGGTTTGTTCACTATAGCTCGCTTTGCTAATAAGTAACGTGATTTCAATGAATAATTGCGCGACGCATTTTTTCAGTCACATAGCGCCAGTTACGCAGCCTGCGGGTTACCCCCAACTGTCCCTGGCCTCGCTGGTAGCGGGTCCACAAACGGCTACCGTTGAAACTGTACACCGGGGTCAGGTCACGGCGCTCTGAAGCTCGCGAGATGCGACTGGTAATACTATCGAGAATCAATGGATCAGAACGCGGTTTCGGATAATAAGCCAACACCATATGTGGCCGGCGCAAGCGGCTGGAACGAACGTAGACAATTCGCAGTTTGTTGTCAGCTATCCCCCATTCACGCAGGGTGTAGTACTTGGCGATGGCAAAATCCTCGCAATCACCACCACGGGATGCCAGAGTTTCCTGTGGTGTAGCCCAGTAATCATTTTTTTTCCAGTGAATAATATCTTCCACATAGCGAATTCTGCGATTGAAAAAAATATTCACCGCATCCAGGGCATCCCGATCAGAAAGGCCACGATTGTTGTTGACAAAACTGACCCAGTCCTGAAGTTGGGCACGAGCCCGGCTGCCAAAGCGTCGGACCATGTCATCGATGGTCGACTGACTCAGTGCGAACTTGGCTTGGCCCCAGGAAATCGGTATTCTGGGCAGGACAAGAAACAGCAGCAGGAACACAGCGATGCACCAGGTGAATCGTTTTAACCGGGCTGTTTCCAGAACCGAGTGCCTGTGCTCCATGGTAATTTCTCAACAACCCGGCCGAATGACCACATGATCATCCATGGATTTACATTCACGGCTAAGCATCACCTGTTCACCAGCCATCCAGGGTCGAACAACATCCGGGATAACTACGGAACCATCGGCCTGCTGGTAATTCTCCAGTACCGCAACAAGGGTCCGTCCTACAGCCAAACCAGAGCCATTGAGGGTGTGGAGTAACTCTGGTCGACCCGTTTGTGGGTTACGCCAGCGGGCCTGCATACGCCGTGCCTGAAATGCACCGGTAGTGCTACAGGATGAGATCTCCCGGTACTTGCCTTGCCCTGGCAGCCACACTTCCAGATCATAGGTTTTGCTGGCACCGAAACCCAGGTCTCCGGTACAGAGGGGGACCACTCGATACGGCAGCTGCAGTTGCTGTAGCACCGCTTCCGCATCTCCTGTCAATTGCTCCAGAGCCTGATCAGAGTCCTGCGGTCGAACAACCTGCACCATTTCCACCTTGTCGAATTGGTGCTGTCGAATCATGCCTCGGGTATCCTTGCCATGGGAGCCTGCCTCCTTGCGAAAACAGGGTGTATGGGCAACCCATTTTAGCGGCAACTCCTGATCTTCAACGATCCGGTCACGTACCAAATTGGTCAGTGGCACTTCAGCGGTGGGAATTAAATAAAAAGGCCGCTCATCATCGACGGCAAACAGGTCATCACCGAATTTTGGCAACTGCCCCGTCCCATACAGTGAATCTTCGTGTACCATATAGGGCACATAGACTTCTTCATAACCGTGTTCGCGTATATGCAGGTCGAGCATAAACTGGGTCAAGGCCCGATGCAATCGTGCGACAGCACCTTGCAAGATCACGAAACGTGCACCGGTTACCTTGCTCGCAGCGGCGAAGTCGATGCCACCTAAAGCCTGCCCCAGATCAACATGGTCACGTGCCGGAAAATCAAACTGCGGAGGCGTACCCCAATGGCGAACCGCCTTGTTGTCACCCTCACCTTCTCCAACCGGCACCGTTGGATGAGGTAGGTTCGGCAGATTCAACAGAAAATCACGCAAGGAATGTTGTACGACACCCAAACCCTGTTCCGCAGCTTGCAACTGTTCTCCAAGACTGGCGACCTGCTGCAACAAAAGACCAATATCCTGTCCTTGGGCTTTCGCCTGGCCGATACTTTTTGACCGACTGTTACGTTCCGACTGCAACGCCTGTACCTGCACCTGAGCAGCTTTACGCTGACTTTCCAAGGCTTCATATGTGGCAACATCCAGCACAAATCCACGCTTTAGTAACTGTTCAGCGACGGCTCCACTATTCTGACGTAATAACTGCACATCCAGCATAAATCCTTCCTTCTCCAGTGATTTTCCAGCACTTCACCCGGTATTTCACCATCAATTTCACTATTGACCCAAAGCTATCCTTGCCATGGCAGCTCCCGGGAACCATGGGAAAGCACCCACATGATCGTGTCAACACTTATCGCTCAATCCAGGAGGCCACTCTAGAATAGAGAACCCACTATGGAAAAGCAGGGTTTAGTCTGATTTTCCTATGATTTTCGTTACATAACCGGTCGAGCTGATCCAAAATCAACACCCATGAACGATCAGACCACCATCGCAGCCAATTAGTTCAAGCACCATTGTACGCACAAACTGACCTCTTACTCTTGTGACATACTCTCAGTACGGCATTGTTGTTGATCCAGCTGTCGTAATTCCTTGAGGCGACGGGCAATCTGCTGTTCCAGACCACGATCCACAGGGTGGTAATACTGCCGTGCGGACAGCCGGGGCGGGAAATAGTTCATACCAGCAGCGTAGCCACCGGGCTCATTATGTGCGTATCGGTAGCCCTCAGCATGGCCCTGTGACCGGGCCAGCCGGGTCGGAGCATTGCGCAATGGCAACGGTACCGACAGTGATCCAAACTGTTGTGCATCCGCCATCGCGGCCTTAAAAGCCGTATAGACCGCATTACTCTTGGCCGCACAAGACAGGAACAATACCGCCTGAGCCAATGCCAGCTCACCTTCCGGACTACCCAAGCGACGATACGCTTCGCAGGCATCACTGGTGATCCACAACGCCCTGGGATCCGCATTGCCGATATCCTCACTGGCTATCCGCAATAAGCGACGAGCAATATACAGAGGGTCACAACCACCTACCAACATACGACAAAACCAATACAAGGCGGCATCGGGGTTGGAACCACGAATCGACTTGTGCAGGGCCGAAATGAGATCGTAAAAATAATCTCCACCTTTATCGAACTGGGCTACTTTCTCACCTGATGCCTTGATCACATCTTGCTTGTGCAGGGTAACACCACCAGCTTGTGGCCGAACCAGAGCCACCGTGGTTTCCAACAACCCCAGTAAGCGACGGCCATCCCCTACTGCGAGATCCAGCAACATGGTTACGGCATCATCGTCAAGCTGCACAATCTGGCCGTGTTGCTCGAGATGACTCAGACCACGCTGCATGATCTGCCGAAGGGCATCTTCATCCAATGGTTTGAGGATGTGAATCCGCAGTCTCGACAACAGTGCCCGATTGATTTCAAAAGCCGGGTTTTCTGTCGTAGCGCCGATAAACAACACCGTGCCATCTTCGATATAGGGCAGCAAGCTGTCCTGCTGGGCCTTGTTGAAGCGATGCACCTCGTCCAGAAACAGAATCGTTTGATGGCCCTGCTGGCGTGCGAGTGCAGCTTCACTGAAGACCGCGCGGACATCCTTCACTCCGGCACTGACAGCAGACAAGGCATGAAATCGGGCCTTGATCGTGCTGGCAATCACGCGCGCCAGTGTGGTTTTACCTGTACCTGGTGGGCCCCATAGAATCAATGAATACAACTGACCTTGAGCCAGGCTGGAGGACAGAGGCCCATCCACACCCAGAATGTGCTCCTGACCGCAGATCTGCTGCAATGTCCGAGGCCGTACCTGCTCAGCCAACGGCACTGTGACTGCCACCTCACTCATAGGCTACTGTGCCCTGGTTTCGTCAATAACGTCGGCGCCAGCCGGCACGGTAAAACTGAATAATTGAGGATTTAAGCGCCGATTTATGATCGAATTACTGAGGGTAATACGGGTAATTTGTCCCAAGCCATCTACCATTTCCAACAGTCGCAAGCTGGAACCCTCAAAACCAATACGGATGGAATTAAATTCCTCCTGCTGTTTGGGCTCCAATAACACCCACTGCAATCGACCTTGCTTCCCCATCTCTTTGATATTAAATGTTTTATTTAAATCTCCCTGGCCTGCAAGAATCAACGCCGGAGTCTTGCCCAAGGCCCGGTCTACTTTGCGTATCGTCACTTGGGCCAGTTCGACGTCATACAACCAAACCTTCTTGCCATCACTGATAATGTGTTGTTCCTGCGGCGCATCATAATCCCAGCGAAACCGGCCCGGACGCACCAGTCGTACCATCCCGGACGACTGATCGATTGGGTTCATCCCTTCGTCGAGAATAACTTGTTGAAATCGAGCTGTCAGGGTCTGCACTTGTTCGAAGAAGTGTTCCAGGCTCGCTTTGCCACCGGCCATAGCGATGTCAGGCACCAGCAAACTCGACAGCAACAGGATCGTGTGTATTGTATTTTTCAGCAATAGATTCACCAATAAATTTCAACAAAGTACCAGGAGGGAGATCGTCATTCCACCGGTGGGGGTGCCAGCACATTACGCCGACCATTACTTTCCAGGGGACCGACGACGCCAGTATTTTCCATCGTTTCGATCATGCGCGCGGCCCGATTATAACCAACCCGTAATTGCCGCTGAACAGCAGAAATCGAAGCCCGCCGAGTCTGGGTAACGAAGGCGACTGCTCTATCATACAACGGATCATCTTCGGCAGAACTTTCATCAACAAAAGATTCAGATGAGGTTTCTTCAGGAATGCCGTCAAGAACCGCATCCACATATTGTGGGGCCGAGGTCTTCTTCAAAAATGTGGCCACGTCATTGACCTCCTGATCAGACACGAAGGAGCCGTGAACCCGTTCCGGAACGCTGCTATTGGGTGGGATATACAACATATCTCCGAGGCCAAGCAACTGTTCAGCACCCATTTGATCGAGAATCGTACGAGAGTCAACCCGTGAAGATACCTGAAAGGAAATTCGGGTCGGGATATTGGCTTTCAGTAGGCCGGTGATAACATCCACGGAGGGCCGCTGGGTAGCCAGAATCAGGTGAATACCTGCTGCACGTGCACGCTGGGCAATTCGGGTGATCAGTTCCTCAACTTTTTTGCCAACAACCATCATCAAATCAGCCAATTCATCAATGACCACCACAATACAGGGCAACTCTTCCAAATACTCGGGCTC
>DRJH01000044.1 GCA_011052285.1 Gammaproteobacteria bacterium | reverse complement strand
TCTCCGTGCGAAAGCCAACCTTATTGTGCCCTTTCGGTTACGCGTGCAATACAGAAGTGAACCCCAGAAAGTAAATCGTCTCCAGACGCTTTCTCCAATATGGAAAAAGCGCTGGAACGGACACTGGGGTCAACCCAAGGCAGGGATTAAGGTTTCTGCTGTGTTTTTCTGTACAACACTTTACCTTGATCGGATACAAAGGTTAGGTCCAGTGACTTTTTGGCTACATCAATAGCCAGAAATCCGTGGCGGGCAGCCAAAAATTCAACATCTCGATCTGATGGATCGATCTGGTACAGGCCAGCACCCCCTCCGCCATTGACGACATGGGTAAAACCACAATCCGGCATGGTCCGCATTTCCAGTTGATGGGTGTGCCCGGACAAATAAACATCAATATTATTACAGAGAAAGCGCTTCACATACCAGCCGCCTATCCCACCCCCCTTGTGGCGCCCCCCCGCCAGGGTTGCGGCCTTGAGTGGATGGTGGCCCATGGCAATAGTCCAACGCGCCGGGGGAGTAAAGGCATCAGGCAAGTAGTCATTGACCGTGTAAGGAAACATGGTATCCAGCGCCACCAGGTTCAGCAACCGGCCAAAACGGACCTGATAAAAGCGGTAAGGAAAATGCCAGCGTGAATTGACTGCCTGGTAATCCATCCAGATCTGCACCCGGTCATAGCCCTTTTTAATGTCGTGGTTACCGATAACCGGGTAGATCGGCGCCCGTCCGAGACAGGGGCCACTATACAGTGAAAATAGCCGTGACTGCCATGGTGGGTCCTGAATGGAATCAACACCCTTGGGGTAAATCACATCGCCGAGCAGCAACAGGCCGTCGATTCCACCATCCTTGACGCAACGTTGCTCCATGGCCGCAGCAACTCGCCGCTGGGCCGCACTACCGCTACCGCTGTCACCAATGGCATAAAGGCGTAATCCGTTGTCGGGAACCGGTTGCTGCAGTACCAGGGAAGCAGCCGGGGCGTCCGGAATCAGAGCCAGGCTATAGGCAACCCGGGCAACAGCAATCACCAATGCCAATAAAACCAGCACTCCCCCGGCTATAACAAAACGTCGAATTTTTCTGTCCATATCAAGTATTCCTAGAGTTTTAACTGAATCTGGTGTATGCGGGTTGAAAAACCATGAAGGGGCTGAAAGTCAGGAAGGAAGCGTAATAATTTGTAACTATTCAGCGCATTCATCTTTTGTCCCATTACGGCGTGTGTTCGTACTCGAATGCTCTCATATGACCTATATACTCACATTCTCCGTGCGAACATGCCTGGTACTGAACCAAAACCTAAACACACTGAATCGTTACAATAATTTTATATATCACAGCTGGTTTCCTGGATAAGTCTGCTCGCCTGCGGTGAAATATATCTCGACACGCAAACCTGGGTGATTGTCTTTCAGTACCAGCTCGGCCCGATGTAGTTTAGCTACAGCGGAAACGAGACTAAGACCCAAACCATTGCCGGGTGTACTTCGCGCGACGTCCAGGCGAACGAAGCGCTTCAAGACTTCATGGTAGTCTGCGGGGGATATGCCTGGCCCATTATCGCCTACCGAGAGTAATGGATACCCCTCACACATCAAAAGACTTATGCTGAGTTGATTTCCCGAACCCGCATATTTCACCGCATTTTCCATCAGATTGCTGGTAGCTTGCCCCAGGAGATGTCGATTGCCCTTGATGCGGATGTCAGGCTCTATCCTGATTTCAAGATGCTGGCTATTGTTCTCTGTATTTCCTTCGTAAAGTTCAGCGACATCCCGTATCAGAGAACTTAGGTCTACCTCTTTCCACTCACCTCGGTAACTCCCCGCCTCAGTCTGAGCAATCTCCAATAGAGCATTAAAGATTCCGAATATATCCTCGATATCTGATAAGGAATGTTCTATTGTCTGTCGATAGGTGTTCTCATCTCTGGCATTCAGCAAGGAAATCTCGAAGCGGTTGCGAAGACGGGATAGAGGATGACGTAGATCGTGCGCGATATTATCTGTCACTTCTTGCATACCATTAACCAATCTCTCGATATGTAACAGCATCTCATTGAGGTGCCTGCTGAGTTCATCAAACTCATCATTGCTTCCCGCAAGCGAGACCCGTCTGCTCAGATCGCCTTGTTGGATCAACCGGGCTGTGCCGTTGATCCGGTCGATACGCCGCAGTATCGTATTCCCCATACGAAATCCCAAAAACAGGGTGAGAGCTACGAAAACCGCCAGGATCACAATCATCATGTTCAGGATGAATTCCCGCAGATTCTCTGCCTGGCGAATGCTTTGTGTAATTAGCAGACGGTTACCATCCGGCAAGGTTGCCGCAATTACCGGCCAATAACCATCTTGGTTTTTGGCCCGAAAAGGAATGAAACTATCTTCAATCAGTATATTGCGTACCTTTTTATCAGCAACCACAGAAGGTGGCCAAGCAATAAGGTGACCTGCTAATTTCTTTCCACTCGAAGAAAGCAGAAGATAGTATCGTGGGTTCTCAATGTCCACAACCGCCTGTCTGGATATGACCTCCAGCAACTTATTTCTTCCCTGCTTTTTGTCAAGCTCTACCAACTTGGACAGTTCACGCTTCAGACCAGCAGATATTTGCAAGTCAACATATTGACTGGTGGCCCAATACAGTACGCCCAGGCCCAAGCCGGCCAATACAGTGTAGAACAGAGCATAACGTAATGAGAGACGGATTGCTGTGGTGCGCAGCAGTCTAGCTAGATTCACTGAGCCGATACCCTCGTCCACGGATAGTGTGCAGCAGTGGCAAGCCAAACTCCCTGTCGATCTTACTACGCAGGCGTGAAATCTGGGTATCGATCACATTGGTGTCGGGGTCGAAATGAAAATCCCATACTTGCTCCAGCAGCATAGTTCTCGTAACCACCTGATCCGAATGTCTCATCAAGTACTCCAGCAGCTGCAGTTCCTTTGGCTGGAGTCGAATCTCTTTCCCTGCCCGATAGACCTTGTGAGTAACCAGATTATATTCCAGGTCACCGACCGCGAGCAGCGTTGACGAAACCGTATTAGCAACGCGTCGTGTTAATGCATCGAGACGAGCCAACAACTCTCCAAAGGCATAGGGCTTCACCAGATAGTCATCCCCGCCAG
>DRJH01000043.1 GCA_011052285.1 Gammaproteobacteria bacterium | reverse complement strand
TCTTCTGGTGGTACACCGGGCGCATGCCCAGCTCCGACTTGAGACTGCGAAAGACCGCTTCCAGGTCCGTTCTTCACTCCACTGGGTCTTGAAATATTGCTTTCTTCCATGCAAAACAAATCTTCAGACACTTTGTTTGACGATAATCAGTTAAAATCTCACCTTTTCAACAGCAGCTGCCGCCAGCAAATTGCCTCTTTCCCCGGTTGACGGGCTGCTCATTCAACAGGGTTCGGGTGTGCGTTATGTCTACGATCAAAAAAGTGGTGCTGGCCTATTCCGGAGGTCTTGATACCTCGATTATTCTCAACTGGTTACAGGAAACCTATGGCTGCGAGGTGGTAACATTCACCGCTGATATCGGCCAGGGGGAGGAGGTCGAACCCGCTCGGGCCAAGGCAGCAGCCATGGGCGTCAAGGAAATCTACATTGAAGATCTACGCGAGGAGTTCGCTGCCGAATATGTTTATCCGATGTTTCGGGCCAATACGTTGTACGAAGGCGAATATCTGCTGGGCACCTCGGTGGCACGACCTCTCATCGCCCGCCGTCTGGTGGAAATTGCTGCAAAGGTAGGTGCCGACGCCATCTCTCATGGCGCCACTGGTAAGGGCAATGATCAGGTTCGCTTCGAACTCGGCGCCTATGCCTTAAATCCTGCCATCAAGATTATCGCACCCTGGCGAGAATGGGACCTGACTTCACGTGACCGACTGATGGCCTATGCCAGTGAGCACAATATCCAGATCGAGAAAAAGCCTGATGGCGGATCGCCCTATTCCATGGATGCCAATTTGCTGCATATCTCCTATGAGGGCTATGAGCTGGAAGACCCCTGGTGTGAGCCGGACGCGACCATGTGGCGCTGGACGGTGGCTCCGGAGCAGGCACCCGATCAGCCGGAATATATGGAACTACAATTTGCCCACGGTGACCTGGTGACTATCAATGATGCGCCGTTAACCCCTGCATGTTGTATGCTGGAGCTTAATCGTATCGGCTCAAAGCACGGTATCGGTCGTGATGATATTGTTGAAAATCGTTATGTCGGTATGAAGAATCGAGGTTGCTATGAAACACCCGGAGGCACAATTCTGCTCAAGGCCCATCGGGCCATGGAGTCATTAACACTGGATCGGGAAGTGGCTCATCTTAAAGATGAGCTCATGGTGCGCTACGCTTCACTGGTTTATAACGGTTACTGGTGGAGCCCGGAACGTCAGTCTCTACAGGGTCTGATTGATGCCTCACAGGAGCACGTCAATGGTGTCGTACGCCTGAAGTTGTACAAAGGCAATGTGTCTGTCGTTGGTCGCAAGTCACAAACCGATTCCTTATTTGATGAGCGCATTGCCACCTTTGATGATGATCAAGGTGCCTATAACCAGGCCGATGCTGAAGGTTTTATCAAGCTCAATGCCTTACGTATGCGGATTGCTGCCAGGAGAGGGAAAATCTGACCCACCGACGAACAACCCCCAGGAGGTTGTCCGAGAATAGAGACCTCCTAGGTGAAGTTAGTCACTACAGGACTGGCATCCAGGGTACGCTGAAATATCTTCAGGTACTGTTGCGTACAGTGATCGATATCATAAGATGAAACTTTGGTTTTGTTATATCGGGCCATGGTGGCTTGCTTTGCCGGGTCTTGCAGTAACGCACTGATTTGTTCACTAAAGGTTTTCTTGTCCCCGAGCCTGATCAAATACCCTGTACGCCCATCCTCGAGGAAATCAGTCTGGCCACCATTGTCGTAACAGACCACCGGCAGACCCGCCTGCATGGCTTCCAGGAACACCAGGCCGAATCCTTCGTGCATGCTTGCAGACACATAAAGATCCGCAGCGGCCAGATATTGTTGTTTACGGTGTTCATCAACCCGACCGGCCAGAATCACCTGCTGATCCAACCCTTGCTGACCGGCATAATCCCGAATATTGGCAGCTTCCGGACCATCTCCCATGATCACCAATGTAGTCGGAGTGGATTGATTCACCCGAGCCAGAATATCAATCAATTCGGGGATATTTTTGCGTCGAACCAAGCGGCCAATTGTGCACAACACCGCATACTGGTCATTCAGACCAAGTCTGGTTTTGCTGGCCACAACCGGATTGGCCAAACGCAGGCCCAGTGGCACCACATCAATGGAGCGTTGACTACGGTAATACCTGCGGGCACTGTTGTGCGTGTTTTCTGAGCCGGCCATCACCGCATTGGCCTTGCGGATCATGTGACCGACCGTCTGGCGCAATAGTGGTGTGCGATGTGGTGACAGCGTTTTGCTGGGATCATAAACGTCACCACCGAGCAAAAACAAGACATTAGGCAGGCCAGAATACTTTCCCAATGCATGGCCAACCGGCCCCGAGGGAATGGCAAAATAGCTGTTGATGAGGTCGAAGCCGTACTGTTGCAGCAGGCGTCGGCCAGTACGGTAGGCCAGGGGATAAAAACTTAGCATGGAGGCAATGCTGGCGGTTTGATTGCCGAACCGAAACCAGACCGGCACACGCTCGATCTTGACGCCATTGCAAGTCTCTTGTGCCGCCAGGTTTTGAAAACCGGAGGTCAGAACCGTGACCTCATGGCCCATCCTGACCATGCACTCACACATATCGCGACACAGCACACCGCCGCCGCCACCCAAGGGTGGATATTCATAATTGACAACCAGTAAGCGCATCTGCAGGTTTCCAGCTTGAGGTTAACGAGTATTTATGATTGTTCCACCGCTCAGGGAGCGACCGGCCAGTCAATATCGATACGAACAGCAGCCATATCGACAATCCGTACCGTACCCGAGTGATTCATGGGATCAATCCGCAAACGATAACAATCCTGTTTGGCAAGCCCCAGGACGAATTCACTGGCGCCAGCACGGTAGCGAGCGGTCGCTTGCGCAGCCGTTGTGAATCCGCCACCTGGTTGTTGCTCCCAGAACAGGCTGAATGTGCCACGCTGCCTGGCCTGCAGGCGCACACGGAACAATACATTCGGCCCCTGAAGCAGTTTGCAGTAGGCACGAGGTAGTGTAAACCAGGGGTCCGGTCCAGTAGCGGTGATCTGTAATTGACCACGCTTGGTAAGCTGCAGTTCACTGATGTCATTGCGGCTTTGAATATCGGTCACACGAATCTTGAACGGCAGCATCCTTCGGACTTGCATGCGATGTGGCTGCGGCCAGTAATAGGGGATAACATAGCTAACCAAAGCCTGCAGGTGAACCCACAATACAATCACCAGCAATAGTGTGAAGGATTGCGCATGGCATCGTGAATGTAGACTAAGGTGGCTGGAAGGCCAGCGGCACAATTGCCTGGCTAGTGCCCCATGCAATCGTTGCAACAGCGGCAGCAGAGGCAACAACAGCAAGCCCAGGGCGGGCAGCAGATATTTTCCCTGTTCCTGGACATCGTTGTAGAGATTGACCAGAAGATAACCACCCAGTTGTGTCAACAGGCCCAGTAATAGCAGCAAGCCCAGCAGATTTCGCCGCCAACTTGCACCGGAACCCCTCGAAGGGGGCTTGATGGCCATCACCAGCAAGAGAAAGAACGCGAGCACAAATAACACACCATAGAAACGGTATTGCAGGGGGCCGACACGAATGCGCATCCAGTCAAGGTTGCCTACCGTGGAAACAAAGGTTTTGGTCAGGAACTGGTCGTGATTGTGCAGCAAGAGATCTGTAGCACCGATACCTTTGTCAGAGTAACTGAACGTAAGGGCGGTATTCAGCCGTGTGTGCCTGGCGGCAACTCGCTGCACCACCTTGACTTGAAACGGGTCGTTCCAGCCAAGATGTGCCATATTCCATAATGGCCACCAGCCACCAGCCAGGAGCAGCACCAGCACCGCTAAAGCCGCTTTTTTTAGCCAATCTCGCAGCGTTGTTCTGGCCAGCAGCACACTCGCCAAAACCAGCATCGGTAGCAGTAGCCAGGCGGTCGGTTTGCTCAGAATCGCAACCCCAGCTGCTAGTCCCAGCCACACGGCATTCGACAAAACCGGGCCAAACCGGTACAGACGCAGCAGAGCGAAGAGCACCAATGCCCCGGCCAGCAGGGCTGCACTATCATCATTGTTGTAGGTGCCGATGAAGG
>DRJH01000042.1 GCA_011052285.1 Gammaproteobacteria bacterium | reverse complement strand
GATTGGCCGGGGCGGGACTATGGGAAACCGGTCTCGCGGGACTCAAGCTTGGCGCCTCGGCATTCATCATGCCGTTTATCTTTGCCCTGAACCCGGCCCTGGTAGCGCAAGGCTCCTGGCTTGCCATTGTGCTCGCTTTCGTCACGGTGGCTTTTGCCGGCTATTTGATGGCCAACGGTTTTGTCGGTCGGGAAAGTGACAGGAAAGTGGCTGCTTTGTATTCTTCGTTATTTTTTACGGCCGCTTTGTTGGTCGGCACCTCAACCCTTTGGATCGGCAAAGAATCTTTACTGGCCCTGCTTCCTACGGGAATCGTGATGGCATTGATGGTCGGAAAGAACCACTACGATAAACACCGCCCTGGAGTCGTCTCATGACTGTTATTGATGTTCATACCCATATGCTCAGCGACCGGTGGGTGAAGCTGATTTCAAAACACGGGGAACGTTATACGGTCGATGAATCTGGCGGGCAACGGGTCATTCGGCTCGATGGCGCTCCATTCCTGACCTTGATGGACGCTATGTTCGATTATGGTTTGCGTATTGAGAACATGGACAAGGCAGGCGTCGATATCGCAATCGTATCCCTGACCTGCCCCAGTGTTTATTGGGGTGGCGAACAGGTAAGTATGAATACAGCAAGGATTATGAATGACGGCATGGCGGAGCAACAAAAGGTCTACCCGGATCGCATCCGCTGGTTTGCCACTCTTCCCTGGCAGTACCCACGAACCGCTGTGGCTGAGTTAGCCCATGCCTGTGACAGCGGTGCTGTCGGTGTTTTCGTTTCTGCCAACGTAAGCGGAATGGCCTTAACGAACCGGAAACTGGGGCCGGTCTGGGAGGAAATAGACCGGCGCGGCCTGCCCGTTCTCGTTCACCCTACGGTTCCTCCCGGGGCCAAGGAAATGGAAGTCTTCGAATACAACCTTGTCGCCTGTGTTGGATTTATGTTCGATACCACCCTGGCTATTTCCAGAATGATCTTCGACGGGTTTTTTGACCGGTACAGTAATCTCAAAATCATCACCGGTCATGGTGGAGGCTTTCTGCCCTACCAGGCCGGACGCCTGGATATTTGCTACCGAACCATGCCGCCCTGCCGTGAGAAAATTTCCAGAGCGCCCAGTACCTACCTGTCGCAAATCTACTACGACACGGTAATTTTTACCCAAGGCGCACTGGACCTCTGTCTCAATGTGGGTGGCGCCGATCATGTTCTTTATGGCTCCGACTACCCACACAACATCGGTGATATGTCGGGCTGTTTGGGTCGCGTCAATTCGCTTTCCAATGCCAACCGCAGGAAAGTCAGAGGAAGAAATGCCATCCGTATTTTTGGCTTATAGGAGACTGAAATATGAAAATAAGAGAATTTTCGGCAGATGTTCTGATCATCGGCGGTGGTCTTGCCGGAGCAAATGCGGCCCTGGGTGCCGCCGATACCGGCGCTTCTGTGATCGTCCTGGAGAAGTCGAATATCGACCGGTCCGGCGATATCGGTGGCGGTGTCGATCACTTCATGGCCTATCTCAATACGAATAGTTCATGGGATACCGAGGATTCCTTTTTAAGTTATGTGGAAAAAATTGGTCGCGGCACAAACCATTTAGGCCATATCCAATCCCTGTATTGCGCGGAACTTCCGGCGGCCATTGAACGGATGGCGAGAATTGGCAACCCGTTGACACAACCGGATGGAACTTTCTACCGGACCCAATCCATGGGGCAACCGGGTCCCTTATGGATCAACTTCAACGGCAAACTACTCAAACCAAAATTGGGTAAGGCGGTCCGCAAAGCGGGCTGCAAGGTTTTCGGACGTACCATGACGGCCGACCTACTGACCAGAGACGGACAAGTCGTGGGCGCCATGGGCTACCACATCCGGACCGGCAGTTTTTTCGTCTTCAAGGCGAAAGCGACCATAATATCAACCGGAAACACCAATCGTCTTTACGAAAACCCCCGTCTCAACCCGTTTAATACCTGGCTTTGCCCCTACAACACCGGCGACGGTCAGATGATGGCCTTCAAAGCCGGAGCGGCGCTGACCAATATGGAATACATGCGCATGACCATTTTACCCAAGGGCTTCGCGGCACCCGGATTCAATGCCCTCGTCGGCATGGGGGGGCGCTTCATGAACAGCCTTGGCGAATACTACATGGAAGGTAGCCATCCCCTGGGTAACAAGGCGCCCCGATACACGGTGGTCTTCAACACCCTCAACGAAATACGCAACGGACGAGGCCCCGTCTATGTCGATTGCACGCATTTACCGGGCGAAAAAATGCGCCACCTTCAGTCGACCCTGGGCTATGACAAGGACACGCTACCCGATTACTTCGAACAACGGGGCGAGGACCTGGCCAACAAGCCCCTTGAGATTATGGTTTCAGAAGGGATGCAGGCCGGACCCACCGAGGTTACCGGCAGCGGCATCAAGATCGACGGTGAGGGTGCCAGCACGGTGCCCGGGCTTTATGCTTGTGGTGATTCAGCAGACCATAATCGTTGCGTCCACGGGGCCATTACCGGTGGCTATAAAGCCGGTAAATCGGCCGCTGCTTACGCCTTGCAAAGGCGACTGGGAGATTCACCCTCGGCGGCACTCGTTCAGGAAACGGTGGATCGGTTCGTTGCTCCTTTTTATAACAACAATGGCACCCCCTATCGCCAGATAGAGGATGCCATTCGCAAGATAATGGGCGAGCATGTGGGGCCTGCACGAACAGAAATGGGGCTTAAGGCCGGTCTTGAAAAGCTTGCCAAGCTGGAAATTCATATGGATGACATCAAGGTCGACGATCGACACGATCTGATGCGGGTTAACGAGACCCGCAACCTGTTATCCGTTGGTAAGATCATGGCCAGCAGCGCCTTGTTCCGGACCGAAAGCCGCAACAAACCCTACCACCACCGGCTCGACTTCCCGGAAACCGACGATAAAAATTGGTGTGGTCTGGTGGTCGTAAAACAGCGGGCCGACGCAGTCGACTGCTCGTTCGAACGTATCGTTTACCAAGATAAATAGGGAAGATGAACCATGCCGGTAACATTCGATCTCGCTAAATGCGATGGCTGCGGCACCTGTGATTCCATATGTCCCGGTGACGTTATTTTCATGCACCGGCCCAAACTGATGGAAAGCCCGG
>DRJH01000041.1 GCA_011052285.1 Gammaproteobacteria bacterium | reverse complement strand
CGGTAATACAGATCACCAACTCAACTCCCGCCTCGACCGCCTCATCAATCGCAGCCGCAGCATAGGGTGCCGGCACATAGATGACCGAGACATTGGCTCCGGTTTGGCTCCGGGCTTCAGCAACCGTATTAAATACCGGCACACCTTCAACCACCCGCCCTCCCTTGCCCGGGGTCACCCCGGCAACATAGCAGGCTTTGCCATTGGCATACTCAATACTGTATCGAGTGTGGAAGCTTCCAGTTTTACCGGTAATCCCCTGGGTAATAATCCTGGATTCCTGATTAAGAAGAATAGACATCGATCAGTTCCCTCCGGCAGCTTGAACAATTTTTTGTGCGGCATCCGCCATATCCGTTGCTGTAATCAGACTCAAGCCAGATTCAGCCAGTATCGCCAAGCCTTTTTTTACATTCGTACCTTCCAGTCGAACCACCAACGGCACGCTGAGGCCAGTTTCCCTGACCGCAGTCACCAAACCCTCGGCAATAACATCACAAAGCATGATGCCACCGAAGATATTGACTAAAATCGCCTGTAATCCAGGATTTTTGAGCATAATGCGAAATGCTGCGGCTACCTGCTTGGCAGTCGCACCACCACCCACATCAAGAAAATTGGCAGGCTCACCACCATACAACTTGATGATATCCATGGTTGCCATCGCCAACCCCGCACCGTTAACCAGACAGCCGATATTGCCGTCCAAAGCGATATAGGAAAGGCCAAATTTTGCTGCCTCAATTTCCAGAGGATTTTCTTCATCAAGATCCCTCAAATCGGTGATCTCCGGATGACGAAACAGGGCGTTATCATCAAAATTGATTTTAGCGTCCAGTGCCACCACGCGCGAATCTCCAGTTAATACCAGTGGATTGATTTCTGCCAGTGACGCGTCCTTGTCCCAGAACAGGAGATATAAATGCTGTATCAGTGTCGCGGCTTCAGCCAGCGTCACCTCCGGCAAACCGATCGCACGAGCCAGCGTCAACGCCTGCTGCTCGGTTAAGCCTGTGACCGGGTCGACCGACACTTTGTGAATCTTTTCCGGTGCCGTAGCAGCCACTTCTTCAATCTCGGTACCCCCCTCGGAGCTGGCCATTACGGTAACGCGCTGCATCGCCCTATCCACGACCATGCCCAGGTAGTATTCCGAAGCAATATCGGCACCCTCTTCGACAAGCAGCCGTTTCACCAAACGGCCTTCGGGACCTGTCTGGTGGGTAATCAATGTCATACCAAGAATTTCGTCCGCAAACATCCGTACTTCTTCAAGTGATTTAGCCACCTTGACTCCGCCACCTTTGCCGCGTCCACCCGCATGAATCTGCGCTTTGACAACCCAGACCTCACCACCGAGATACTGAGCTGCTGAAACCGCCTCCGCAACGGAAAAACAGGCCACTCCACGAGGTACTTTCACATCATATTCACGCAACAGGTCCTTGGCCTGATACTCATGAATTTTCATATTCGACTCCTTCGGTCAGATTGCACACACGCTGTTGCATACACTAGGAGGCTATCCTGGAATAGAGAGCCTACTGCAGAAACGACACAACATTAAGTTGGTGATACCTATTTGCGGGGGCTGCGATTATAGCGCCACAGTCCTTGATTTCCTATAGGGAATCAGTGATAGGGAATCAGTGATTAGCGGCAGCTCCTGCAACCAACTGAGATGGATTTTCACGCTATCACGGGGTAACTTACCAACTTCCGGTTTAGGGGCTGCAAATAAATAACATGGTTATTTAGAGCCTCTTGCAAAACTCGTGAACGGCGATCTACTTCCCCACTTCGGCCCATTTCCGAGCTGGAATTTCGCTCCATGGAACCACCATGCAGTTCATCCCATCCCGAAAATGGACTCAAAGTGGCATTGCAGATCATCCGCCCAGAGATTTGCAAGAGGCTCTTTATGCGCCTGAATTTGTATTGCCTGAATTCGTATTTGATTGGCGTGATACGATTACTTTGCTTTTCGATGGTCGCGCAAAATCTCGTACGCCTTGCGAATTTTCTGGGTTTTTTCATTAGCCAGGGCAATCATCTCCTCCGGCAGACCTTTGGCCACCAACTTGTCTGGGTGATGCTGACTCATCAGGCGCCGGTAGGCTTTCTTGAGCTCTGTATCACTGGTTGCGGAGGTGACTCCCAGTACCTTGCGTGCCTGGGCCAGACTGTCGGTGGACACGACCCCACCTGCTGCCCTGGCCCCGGTATAGCCCCGGCTGCCGACGAGATCAAGAAGATGCTCAAATTCTGCAACAGAAAAATTCAGGGTTTCGGCGATCTGCAACAAAATTCGTCGCTCACTGACATCCAGTACCCCATCAGCCATCGCCGCCTGTAACTGAATCTCCAAAAACATCCGAAGCAGATTGGTCTGTCGCGAACACACGGTATTGAGCTGGGCCAAGGCATCCTGCAAGGGGAAATCGGCCCTCTTGCCAGCATGAAAAAGCTTGATTGCAGCGTCCTTTTGCTCTTGATCCAGATTCATCTGCCGCATGACCGTGCGGGCATGGGCGATTTCCGCATCAGAAACATACCCATCGGCCTTCGCCACATGGCCCATGACCGAAAAGGTGGCGGTAAAAAAAGCCGCCTTAACCTGATCATTTTCAGGGGAACCTTCCAGGGAGATGTTCTTTACCCCTTTATCAAACTGGTGCCCCAAGGCCGCACCCAGTGCGGCACCCAATGGCCCACCCAGCATAAAACCAAAAGTACCTCCCAGTATCTTGCCCCACCAATTCATTTTTCCTCTCCAGTGTCTGCCATTATCTGCGAATACTGTGAACAGTATACTCCGATCTATTACGGTCTCATTATAGCGTCATTCGATCACGCAGATACTGTGCAAAGTCTTCTGCGATCAGTGGCTTGCTGAAATAATAACCCTGTATCTCATCACAACCCAGTTGACGCAGAAAATCGAGTTGCTGTTGTGTTTCGACACCTTCGGCAAGGGATACAAGCCCCAAACTTTCAGCCAAATTAACTATGGTGGAAACAATCACCTCGTCATTCGCATCATGGCCAATATCACACACAAAAGACTGGTCAATCTTCAACTTGCTGGCATTGAATCGCTTGAGATAACTCAGCGACGAATAACCGGTACCAAAATCATCGATAGACATCTTCACACCTTGCTGATGGAGTTGATCCATAACAGAAATCGCCGCCTCAGGATCACCCATGGTGACACTTTCGGTCAATTCCAGCTCCAGTAAATACGGAGGAAATTGCGACTCTTCGAGTACTTGTTCGATCGCGGCCACGAGGTTTGGATCGCGAAATTGCATGGCGGAGAGGTTCACCGCCAGTGTGACAGGAGGCAATCCCTGGTCAAGCCAGTCTTTAAGTTGCCACACTGAATGGCGCAATACCCAGGCACCGATAGCCAGAATCTGGCCACTATTTTCTGCTACCGGAATAAACTCTGCTGGTGAAATTATGCCCATTTCCGGGTGCCGCCAGCGCAACAGCACCTCAACACCGGTGACATGCTGGCCGGAGATAGCAAGCTGGGGCTGGTAACAAAGAAAGAATTGCCCCAACTCCATGGCGTGACGCAGGGCATTTTCCAGCTTCAATACACGTGCTGAAGCCAGCTGCATATCCTTGGTGAAAAAACGGTAGGTATTTCGCCCCTCGTGTTTGGCCCGGTACATGGCTGCATCGGCATGCCGCCCCAAGGTATCGGTAGTTTTACCGTTATCCGGATAAATCGCAATTCCAATCGAGGCCATCACCACCAGTTCATGGCCGGCGAGTTGATAGGGCTTTGCGATCTTTCTGGATAATTTTTCTGCAAAATGTGCGGCGCTATCCACCCCCATATCCGGCAATATCAGAACAAACTCATCACCACTTTGTCGGGCCACTGTGTCTTCCTGACGGATACTTGCTTTCAGCCGTATGGCCAACTCAATCAACAACATATCCCCGATATGATGACCCAGGGAATCATTGACATTTTTAAAGTTATCCAGGTCCAAAAACATCACAGTCAACGGCTTGTTATTGCGCTGTGCCATACTCAGACTGTGCTGAAAACGGTCCTCCAGTAGCTCTCGATTAGGCAATCCGGTCAAACCATCAAAAAATGCCAGTTGCCGAATATGCTCCTGATCATGCTGATGTGCCAACTCATGCTGCAAGCGATCCATCGCCTGACCGACGACAACCGCCATTTCCTGCAACAGGTTGCGCACCCCTTCATCGAAAAAATGCACCTTACCGACGTACAGCCCCAGAGCACCGATGACTTTACCCATTCGGGATAACGGCAATGCCGCGACGGCTTGCCAGCCAAAACGTGCACCCGCTTCGTGCCACGGCATGGTCGAGGGATCATGTAGAAAATCCTGGCAATACACCGGTTGATTACGTTGTATGGCCTGACCAATGGGTCCTTGTCCGATGGCCTGATCGTCAGCCGAAATAATTATTCCATCGAGATATTCAATGCCGGCACCATAACGAGCAACCGGTCGGATCAGGGGGTCATCTTTTGCCAATAGCCCGATCCAGGCCATCTGAATTCCGGTTTGCTTAACCATAGTTCGGCAAACCCTGGAGAACAATTGCTCATCCGTGACACTATCGGCAATATCCCGATGGCATTGATT
>DRJH01000040.1 GCA_011052285.1 Gammaproteobacteria bacterium | reverse complement strand
TTGCAACAGAACTGGATACAACCACGACAGATTCAGCAGCGGCAGAGCGCATCATGGCCCAAAGCCGGACACACTACGCACGGCCACGGGATGAGGTACTGAATGAGATCGAGAGGAGAATGCGGTGCCTGGCGAACTCCGACAATTCGTAATTGCCTCACAGCTCGTTCAATATCTCACTTCGTTTTTGATCGTACTCATCCCTGCTGATCAGCCCTTCATTGAGCAGCGACTCAAGGTCTCTTAGCCTGCTAGCTGGATCATCATTCTCAGCGCGCTCGATTTCATCTGCATTACCGGCTGCCATGTTGTCAATCGCCTCCAGTATGTGTGTACGCCACCTTTCCGGTTCACTGATAAACCGGCGCCCGGTGGTACCATGCGTCTCCGCTGAGGTGTGGATTTCCACCGTGCCATAGCCGAACAGGCGCGCGAGCAGTCCCTGACGCACATCGATGCCATCGATTTGCCTTAATGGGTAAGCAAAAACATCCCGCCGGAGTATTCCCCAGCGACTGATCACCCGCTTGTTCGTGACTACATGTTCTTCGAGAAGATGTTCTAAATACGTACCCCCGAACCACGCCGCAGCAAGAATCGCAAGAACGAGGCCTGGTATCCTGGTTGCAAGAAGGTCATTTATTAACGGCATCGCGAACAACGCCGCGAGCAGGCACAAACCGGGCCATAAAAAAATGATCCAGTGCAATCTAGTGCGGTGAAGCACCTGCTCATCCTGCCCCAGTATGCGGTCGGTATATGCCACTCTGTGATCCCGATATTGACGATGTCTTTTCTGAACTGATGACGGTCGATTCAGCGCAGTACTCCATGCCTGAGAATTTCCCTCGCGACGTTGTACTCCTCCTTCTCCGTCGATCCGGCGAGTGCACCGAATGTTCCCTTACCAAGCTGTCTATCGAGATTGCTTTCAATCGACCGCAGTGCATCTCCGCCTCGAAAGTAGGCCCGCGCTACCTTTTTTTTCACCTACACGAGCCGCAAGCATTTGGACCACCCACCGCTACAACAAACAAAACATTTGGGTTGCAGTGTTCAGCCCACCAATAGAACAGATCACCCGCTACCCGGAAGAAACCTGATCACCACACCTGCCAAAATGGTCAGCAAGATTATCTGGTTCGTCCAGGTAACGCATCAACTGCTGGCGTTGCTTTCCACCAGTCCAGCCAGGCCCCTCGGGCAGCACTGCCTTGACGGCCTTGCAGGAAACAAAAACGAGGCCCCTTCCCTTCCGTTCGATTGCATCAATTTCATTCTTTCCATAATACTCATCAACCTGCCACTTCAGTTTCTGGCTACACACCGCCTCATCGACGCCTGCCTCCAACAATGCCTTCCTGGACATCACTTCCAGCCACGCGCCGGATACGAATTCTCTAGCCAAAATATCCGAACACAATCGGTAGCTACTACCACTGCTTTCTACCAAGCCATTTGCCCTCAGTGTTTCCAGAAGTTTTTGTACCTTTTCATCGTCCGGTATGATGCCAGACATATCAGCGTTATTGGTCTTGATAAGTGCGCTACGAATCTTATCGAAGGCATGAAAGTTTTTGGCAAGATAGCGCGCGGTATTTATCCAGTTTTCCGGAACTGCAGCGCTATCACGGCCTGTGAATTTGGTGCCACGTTGAGACAATATGTGTTCGATCGTAGTCATGTCAGACAGGGTACTCACTCCTCCTATCATTGAGGCACCAGATTAGATACAAGGTAGCCCATACAACACACTCTAGATGCAGATTGTCAGGAGCGCGTGATTTTTCGGTAAATCATTGAAATGAGAAGCCCGAAAAGAACGTATGAAAAACCGACATGAAAAAGCATTGCAAAAAGCTGCCAACCATCATACTGTTTCGGGTGCACCAGCTCACCATTTCCGAGCAACTGCATGCCGAATGATCCGATCAGAACTTGTGCGAGTATTCTTCCATAGGTGAATACACCCTCCCAACTGCATTGAAAACTCCGCCCCCATACCAATGCATAGGAAGTCGTAAAAAATAAGACATTCAGCAGAAACGCTAATGCCCATGCACGAATAGAAACAGCAGGTTTCAATAAGAGGCGCTTGAACCCCATTCCCATCCATGGCATACGAAGCAGCTTCTTTAATTTACGCGTCCAGATAAACCGACTCGGGAAAAGGCGCCACTCCAAACGCACAAGACTCTCTATATTGGCTGCTTCAGCTGCACTAAAATGCTCACCCTCACGATAAATAACTCGCATTTCAGCCCAGAACTGGCTGAGGAAAATCCGCTTAATATTGGATGTCCGTATCCTGTGGTCTGATGTTTGTATATCTGGCGGCGTCTTACCTTTTTCCGTATCCGGCTCTTCATACAATTTGTCAAGCGAAGCACCAATGTCATCTTTTCTGTCGTGGATACGCATTTCATGCGCAACGCCGACAAATGAAATTTCGGCTTCAGCTTCTTGCTTATGCGCCTGTTGCAATGCCTCAAGAGCTGTCGTCTTGCTCATTCCGAGAAGCAAACAATATGCCTCCGAGGCCAGGAATGCCCCCACAAGAGATGCAACCGGGCTTCCTGAACAACCTTTTGACTGGCGTAATAGAGACTCCGCCATAGCGAGATTCGAATATGGTGCACCGTGTCCACCCGTAGCCCTCTCGGACACGGTGCTAATACGGGAAAGCATGGACCCTTCAATTGTATTTAAAAGCGACTTGATCCTGTATAGCGTGCCTACAGGTTTCCGCAGCCCAAGGTATTCGTAGTCAAATTCCTTTTCCTTATGGCCGATATATTGGCATTTTTCTCCACGCTGGCATTGCCCCTCATTAGTCCACTCGCTTGGACAATCAATCTCTTCAATAACATGTTCATTCGAGGAAACGACCCGGCACCTCCACTCTTCTGCCATTCTCTTTTGCTTGTTTTTTTGAAAGGCCCAGACCGGGGAACACACAGATTTCAGATGTTCCCGGATTGGATCAGCATCATCTGGTAGATCAGGGAAGCGGAGATCAACATCTCTCAAGATCACCACTTTGTTGATGTCCTTGCCCTCGCCCTGCCAAGCCCACAATGGAAGACTGTCGGATTCACTACTGCCACCAAATTCTGCGTAAGTAGTCACCATCCAGGCACGGTATCCGAACTTGTAAGCTGAGTACGCATTAAAGAAAGAAAACTCAGGTTCCTCGTCTATAGTCACCACCATATGATTGAGGCGACCGGCCAATTCTTCTCTTTGCTTTTCTGTTTTTTTCCAGTTTCCCTTATTTCCGAACACCGTTCCCAGAAAGTAATTACGCACCAGTGTCCGTAAGCCGGTCGGGTCGAATACGCATCGCATGCCATGGGCGAAGCGGA
>DRJH01000039.1 GCA_011052285.1 Gammaproteobacteria bacterium | reverse complement strand
TCATTCATTGCTTCACCTGCCAATAGCCACTTTTATCCGAACCTATCCGCTGCACATGATATTGGCGTAGTTTACGAATACGCCGCTGAATCGTACTCAACGATTTACCACTGAGTGCCACTAAGCTCTCCTGCGTCACATAGGGATTTTCTCGCATAGCATCCAATAGTTGTTGATCCAGGCTATCAAGCTTGACGGTTATCTCATCATTTACCCCGCCATTTACACCGTCATTTACCCTGTCACTCGCTTCACCTTCCCCATCATTTTCTTGTAAGGCGATATGCAATGCCTGCTCCAGTGCTTCAAGCATAAAGGCGACAAATGGGGTTGCTTCGGCATCATGATCTGCGCTGGCCAAGGCGGCATAATAGGCATGCTGGCGATCACGCACCACGCTCTCCACGGGTAGCCAGGCGAGTTCCGGCCGCCATTGGCTCAGAATCAGGGTTTGCCACAAGCGCCCCATGCGACCGTTGCCGTCTGCAAAGGGGTGAATAAATTCAAATTCATAATGAAACAAACAGCTTGCCACCAATGGTGGCAGATCCGTTAGCGCAAGCCAGCCCAACAAATCGTCCATCAACTGCGGAACCCGGCTAGCCGGTGGCGCCATGTGTACTAAGGTCTTGCCATCATAAATACCCACACCAGCCTTGCGATACTGCCCCAGCCCATCGAGCAAGCCCGACATTAATAATTGATGCGCTTCAAGCAGGTGATGTTCATTCGACGCTGACCATTGATCCAACTTTTCATAGGCGGCAAACGCATTGCGCACCTCCTGGATTTCTCGTGGTGGGCCAAACACCGGCTGATCATCGATGACCGCACTCACCTGCTCGATGGAAAGCGTATTGTGTTCAATCGCCAGGGAGGCCTGAATGCTTTGAATACGATTCCCACGCCGTAATTTGGGGCTAAGCGTTGTGGCACTCCGAGCCGTCCAGGCTCCCAAGCGTTCACTGATGCGCGCCACCGAAGCCACAATCGCATTCGTAAACGTAAAGGGTGGCTGATATTGCCTCAAGCTGCCGCTCCTTTGCTTTCAGTTTCTTTATCGGCACGCGTGAGTTCGCCGGTGAAGGCTTTTTGCAGGATGGATTTTTTGAGTTCATCTTTGGGTGCTGCCCACGATCCCCAGCGGTATTGCTCGTCAATAATGTATTCGTATGGTTTGCCCATCAGTTCGGCGTTGAGGGATTTTTCGTGTTCGAGATCATCCAGATATTTCAGAAACAGCATCCATGATGATTGCTCGGTGTAATCGAGCTCACTGGAGCAGCCTGCATCTTTATGAAACACATCGTCGATATTTTTAAACGTCTGTTCAAACATGCATTGCAATCCTTGGCTGTGACTATCTTTTGAGTGCGTAGAAACCGGTGGCAGTATACTCATTTTTCATGCGATCCATCTATCAGCAGCGCCTGCACTTTTATGCGCTCCTGCTCCAGTTCATGTTTCAGTTCCGCTTCGCTCGGCAAATAGGGCTGGTACTTGGCGGCAAAGAGTTGTTCGCTATCGGTGAGTACTGAATATTTCACCACCGCTTCACTTTTCTGGCTGCCCAGGATTTTCAAAAAGGTCTCCATGGCCTAACTGGCAGTCAGTGCCCAGCCGTCGGCGGACCTGATTCAAAGGTGCTGACAACAAAACAACATGCAGTAGACCGCCATGCACGGATCACAATCAGCCAGGAGCTGGGTCATGAACAGGAACGCCTCCTAGACACCAAGCAGTTCCATTTATTCTTGACACGATCGGCTTGACTTCGACGACAAATAGTACATAGTATTGAACGAATACTCATTGCTCAATAAAGATTATTATAAACTCGGTGTTTGGATGTCTGAAACAAATTTAATAACAAGAATTATTCAAAAAGCAGTTCAACAGAACAAAACAATTGTTCTTCCTGAATCACATGATGAAAGGGTGATTCAGGCAGCAGCGATAATAAAAGAGCTAGGAATTGCCAATGTTATTACCATTGGCAGTGACGAAAAAATCAGAGAAACTGCAAAAAAGATAAATATTGATATAAGTGGTGTACAAATTATTAATCCTGAGAAATCGGAACTGACAAGTAACTTTGCTGATCTATATTATAATTTAAGAAAGCACAAAGGAATTACCCTTGAGAAAGCTAGAGACGTAGTGAAAGGTGATCTGTTCTTTGCGGCGATGCTGGTTAAAGAAAGAATGGCTGACGGATCTGTGGCAGGATCTATAGCTCCTACCGGTGATGTTCTTAGCGCTGCTTTTCAGTGTGTTGGTATGCCTGAAGGGATTTCCATTGTATCGAGTTTCTTTTTGATGCTTTTCCCGGAAAGAAATTTTAGTTTTGCTGATTGTGCAGTGGTCCCTAATCCTGATGCAGTCCAATTGGCTGATATTGCAATATCAACTGCGGATAATCACAAAAGATTAACCGGAGAAGAGCCCTATGTTGCCATGTTATCATTTTCTACAAAAGGAAGTGCCAAACACGAATTGGTTGACAAAGTGCTTGATGCCACAGCTATTGCCAAACTAAAACGACCTGATTTGAATATGGACGGGGAATTGCAATTAGATGCTGCAATCATTGATTCAATTGGCAAGCGCAAAGCTCCGGAAAGTGATATTGCAGGAAGAGCAAATGTGCTTGTTTTTCCAGATTTAAATGCAGGGAATATAGGGTACAAAATCGCACAAAGACTGGGCGGTGCTGAAGCTGTGGGACCAATTATTCAAGGATTGAAAAAACCGTTGTTCGATTTGAGTCGCGGCTGCATTGTAAAAGATATTGTAAGTACTTGTGCTATTGCTGTGATTATGGCTGAGTAATCTTAATATCTGATTATAAATGTCGGAAAGTGCCGACGATCTGTTGGAATCCACAGGAATTATCTCTTGCACGTGACATGGCACCTGTTATGTTATATTTTCGAATTACAGGGCAGATGGATTGTCTGTGGCCGGCTTGCCATGGGCAAACATTTGCTTGCCTATACAGCAACAACGGCCGCGCAAAGACACGGCAAAAGGATATCGCAATGGTCAACAGTCCAGAAACTTTCCCGGAATTGGTAAAGGAAGTCCGCAGACAACTGGCAATCAGCCAGGAAGGGTTGGCCCATGAGCTGGGGGTGAGTTTTGCCACCATCAATCGCTGGGAAAACGGCAAGACCACGCCGTTCAAACTGGTTCGGGCACATTTTGATTCTTTCTGCGCCAAAATGGTCAGGCAGGGAAAACTGCAGTTACCCGAGGCGATAAATGAATAAAAGGAAAGATACTGCCGAATCCGGCTTTGAAAAAATGAATTTTTGGGGCTATGTTGAATAGAGATAAAATCACCCTGTCGCAGCTTGAGTCCTTCCTTCTGGGGGCCGCCGACATCCTGCGCGGCAAGATGGACGCCTCCGAGTTCAAAGAGTTCATCTTTGGCATGCTCTTCCTCAAGCGACTATCAGACGAGTTCGACCGCAAGCGGGAACAACTTCGAAAACGCGACTTCGCCCACCTCAAGGACCAGCCGGAACTAGTCACCGAATTGCTGGAGGACAAGACCTCCTATGGTGAAACCTTTTTCGTGCCCGTTCGGGCGCGATGGAATGAATCCTGGCAAGATGGAAACGGCGAACTGGTCCCGGCCATGAAGGACCTCAAGCACGACATCGGCAACATGCTGAACAAGGCGATCGCCGCCATTGAAGAAGAGAACGACGCACTTGCCGGTGTACTGAAAAACAACATCGACTTCAACGCGGTCAAGGGCAAAACGAAGATTTCGGATCAGAAATGGAAGGACCTTCTCGACCACTTCAACCAACCGCAATTCATCCTCGTCAACGACCACTTCGAATTCCCCGATCTGCTCGGTGCGGCCTACGAGTACCTGATCAAGTTCTTCGCCGACAGCGCCGGTAAGAAAGGCGCTGAGTTCTATACACCCGCCGAGGTCGTTCGTCTGCTCGTCCAGATCACCAAGCCCCAGGCCGGCAACACCATCTACGACCCCACGGCCGGTTCGGGCGGCTTCCTGATCCAGTCGCACCAGTACGTCGAGGAACAGGGCCAGAATGCCAACGATCTGGCCCTCTATGGCCAAGACTCCAACGGCACTGTGTGGTCGATCTGCAACATGAACATGATCCTCCACAACATCAACCGCTTCACCATTGAGAACGGCGATACCCTGGAAGACCCACAGATTCTGGAAAATGGTCAGGTTCGCAAGTTCGACCGCGTGCTGGCCAATCCACCCTTCTCGCAGAACTACAGCCGCGCCAGTGTCAAGTACAGCAGCCGGTTCCGCGAATGGTGCCCGGAGAGCGGCAAGAAGGCGGACCTCATGTTCGTTCAGCGCAAGATCACCGCTCTCAAGAAGGACAAGACCGCC
>DRJH01000038.1 GCA_011052285.1 Gammaproteobacteria bacterium | reverse complement strand
TCTTCGAGCGTGGTGCACATATATCATTCGCAAACTGTGGTCTTCCCTACCACATTGGCGGCGCAATTGACGAAAGAGACAAGCTTTTGTTGCAAACACCTGAGAGTTTTCATAACCGTTTTAATGTCGATGTACGCATATTAAATGAAGTCATTGCTATCGATACAGGCAATAAAACTGTAAAAGTCAGAAACCTGAAAGAAAATAGTGAATACACAGAAGCATACAACTACCTCGTCCTCAGTACCGGGGCAGCTCCTGTGCACCCCAATATTTCAGGTATCAATAATCCACTTACGTATTCGCTACGCAACCTCGGCGATATGGACGACATTATTAGTGTTATTGACACCAATCGGCCTGAGCATGCCACGGTTATCGGTGGTGGATATATTGGCTTGGAAATGATGGAAGCGTTACATAACAGGGGTATCAATGTAACCCTTGTCGAGCAGGCATCTCACGTAATGAGGACGCTTGATGAGGAAATGGCAGAGGTGATACACACAGAAATACGAGGTATGGGCGTTGATTTGCAGCTAAATACAGCTTTGCAGTCGATACGCTACATCACTTCAAGAGCAGCGGTCAGTCAGAATGATGGCAAAGATCTGGATGAAAGTAATCGATGTGGGTATCTGGAACTCGCAACAGACAAAAATAGAAAAACACGGACTGAGTTACTAATTGTCGCTATCGGCGTACGTCCGGAAATCGACCTCGCTCAGAGCGCAGGGCTGGAAATAGGTACATTGGGTGGTATTGTTGTAGACAGTCAGATGCGTACGAGCGACCCTGTAATATTCGCAGTAGGTGATGCAGTAGAGGTAAGAAACTTCACCAGTGATAGATCTGCACTTATACCCCTTGCAGGCCCTGCTACACGACAGGGCAGAATAGCAGCGGGCGTCATTTTTGGCGAACAAGGTGAATATTGTAAGACACAGGGCACAGCGATATGTAAGGTGTTCGGCCTAAGTGTCGCGTCGACGGGCATGAGCGAAGCTGCCTTAAAAAATGAAGAACTAGAGTATGAAAAGGTGTATGTACATGCCGCGAATCACGCGAGCTACTACCCGGGCGCCGAAACAGTATCCCTGAAAGTGTTGTTTTCACAGGATAGTGGGAAAATTCTCGGAGCGCAGGCAACAGGCAGAGATGGGGTTGATAAATGCATCGACGTGTTGGCCGTTTCCCAGCGCGCCGGGATGACAGTAGAAGACCTGCAGCATCTCGAATTGTGTTATGCGCCGCCATACGGTTCAGCGAGAGATATCGTTAATCAAGCGGGCTTTATCGCAACGAATATTCTCAAAGGTAGTCACAGGCCAATACATCATCATCAACTGCAACAGTTGACGAATAGCCACGTTCTTCTGGATGTTCGCACCCCGGAAGAGATACAGACACTGGGAACGATCCCGGGCGCGATAAATATACCCATCGATGTACTCCGTAGCAAAGTTGACGAACTTCCCAAAGACAAGGAAATTATTGTATTTTGTCAGGTTGGACTGCGGGGCTATGTAGCGAGCCGACTACTGAACAACCGGGGTTACAATACCAGGAATCTTATAGGTGGCTACCTCACGTGGACAAATACACAGTAAAAAAGCACAATACTACTTTGCTGCGCTGGAGATACTCCAGCATTGACGTCCCAGCTCCTGAAGCAGGGCGTCCCGTTCTGTGTCCCATAACGGGTCGTGTGATTTTTCGATTATATGGCTTTATGTAGAGATCCTAGCTGCCGTCACCGTCGACAGTATTAACTTCCAGAAGACTGTGATAGCCCTGTAGTAGTGGTGTGCTATATGGAATAGTCCGGTCCAGCCTGTACCAGAATAAAATACGTAGTTCTACGGGGGAAAAGGTTCAACCTCGACATACTCTCCGGTTCCCACTGTCCCGGATGACTCCGGTAACACAATTAGACAGTTGGCGCGGCTCATGGAACTCAGTATGCCGGACCCCTGGGCGCCGGTACTGCACACTGCCCAGTGCCCGAGGCTGTCACGTTCCAGTATGCCACGTACAAACTCGGTACGGCCCGGCCGTTTGCGGATTGTCATCAGGCAACGCGCCTGCAAGCGTAGAGGAACCCGGTCGGTTTCACCCGTGAGTCGCCTAAGTGCGGGCTTGACGAGCTGTTCAAAAGTCACCATGACGGCGACGGGATTGCCGGGCAGGCCGAAGACCAGTGCATCGGCGAGTTGTCCGAAGGCCAGTGGGCGCCCCGGTTTCATGGCCACTTTCCAGAAGACGACCTTGCCGATCAATTGCAGGACATCCTTGACATAATCAGCTTCACCAACTGAAACACCACCCGTAGTGATCACCAGGTCTGCGTTGCTGGCAGCGCATTGAAGTGCATCGGTAATGGTATCGCGCTGGTCTTTCACCACCCCCATATCAATCAGTTCCATACCCAGCTCGCTTAACATACCGAACAGGGTGTATCGGTTACTGTCGTAGATCGCATTGTCACCCCGTGTTTCCCCCAGCGAACACAGTTCATTACCGGTTGAAAAAAATGCTACCCGTGGACGTCGGTAGACACAGACTTCGGCAATACCCTGGGAAGCCAGCAGACCGAGCTCAGCCGCACGTAACCGTGTGCCCTGGTTCAACAGCGTATTTCCAGCAGTGATATCCTCACCGGCCAGGCGCACGTTTTGTCCACGCCGATGGCCTTTACCAATTTTGATACGGTTACCCAGGGGTTCAACCTGTTCCTGCATCACTACACTATCGGTACCCGGAGGTATAGCGGCGCCGGTCATGATGCGGATACATTCTCCCTTGTCCGGTTGCCGGGTAAATGGCCGGCCTGCATAGGCGATGCCAATGACGCAGAATTCCCGCGTACCCTGTTCCGGGAACTGTTCGCTATTTAAGGCGTAGCCATCCATCGCAGAATTGGTGTGTGGTGGTACGTGAGTCAGGGCCACAATATCGGCATACAACACCCGGCCCAGTGCTGCACGGATGGCCAGGCACTCAAAGCTCGTTACCGGCCGGGTGGCATCCAGAATACGGTCAAGCGCCTCTGGCAATGGTAGTACGCCGGACTCAAAGGCATCAGCGCAGCTGGGTTTATGTTTGACTGTAGCATTCATAGTTAATTCTCGTCGGCCATACCGCGCAACAGAGTTATGTGCATTAATGCAAATACCGGTTGCAGGCGGTGACCGTTATAAACACAGACGAGTATCGCGCCGGTAATGTGCCGGGAGTTACTCTTTCTAGCCATGGTGATCGGGGTTCCTCTGGTTCCTGGTCGGAAGAACACGAACCGTACCCGTCTTGTGAGGTGCCGGTTTCACGCCGTGCTTACTGTTTTCCACTTCATGTAGTTTCCCGCTTTCCAGTACCAGGTGGCGGTCTGCGAGCAGACGAAGCTGCTGGATCTGATGACTGGTAACAACAACAGCAACGCCTTCATGCCTGAGATTCCGTATCAGGAAAAAAGTTTGTTCACAGGCTGACTGATCCATGCTGGAGGTCGGTTCATCGAGTAACAACAGGCGTGGGTGCAGAATACGCGCACGGGCCAGTGCGATGCGCTGGCGTTCGCCACCGGACAGTTGCTTGGCATTGCGATCCGCCAGGTGTTCGAGCTTGCTCCAGATCAGCGCTTCCTCCGTGAGCTGCCGGGTTCTATCCCTTTTGTAACCGGCGCGGCGTAAACCATAGGCGATGTTGTCGGATACGCTGGCATCAAACAG
>DRJH01000037.1 GCA_011052285.1 Gammaproteobacteria bacterium | reverse complement strand
CGTTACGTTTAGACCCTCATCTGGTCGAGGCCCACGAGGGAGTCGGTCATCTCTATGTAGCGCTGGGCAATTTGCATGCCGCAGAACACCATTTCCACGAGGCGCTACGCTACGAACCCCATCATGTTAATGCACATATCGGTCTGGCCACCGTCCAGAGGCACTACGGGCAGTTCGAGAAGGCGCTGAGCACCATTTCCGAGGCCCAGGATAATCCTGATACCATTGCCATCAAGGCCGATATAATGCAACGCATGGGTAACGAAGAGGGCGCATATGAGTTGCTGAGTGACCTCAATGAACGCCAGCAAATGCCTCCTGTAGGGGTTGATGCTTTTACACGGATCTGCCGTACCTTTGATGTCTGCGACGATGCCCTGGAACTGATTGAACTGTCCGTGGAATCGCCTGGCACCAATGCCATGCAAAAGCAAATGCTGCGTTACGCGGCGGGTGGCCTGCTGGACAAACTGCAACGTTATGAGGAGGCTTTCGAATGGTTCCGGGCTGCCAACGAAACGGAGACGATCCCATTCAAGGCCGAAGAGCAGCAAAAGCTAACCGACCGGCTAATCAGTTATTTCAGCAAAGAGGCAATGGCAAAACTGCCGCGCGCCGTTACAGGAAGTACGCGGCCAATTTTTATTCTCGGCATGCCCCGTTCGGGTACCACGTTGACCGAGCAGATACTTGCAAGTCATCCGCATGTCTATGGCGCGGGCGAATTAGTCTTCATCAATGATCGCATCAGGGAAATACGGAATATGCCACCCGGGTCAGGAGATTTCTGGGCAGCACACATGGATAAACTGACTGAAGAGAAAATGACGGAGCTGGCCAACCACTACCTGGGGGATATCGGCAACCTGGACAGTGAAGCCAAACATGTTACCGACAAGATGCCCCATAACTTCCTGGCAATCGGTCTTATCAATCTCCTGCTCCCCGAGGCACGTATCATCCACTGCCGGCGTAACCCGCTGGATACCGGATTGTCCATTTATTTTCAGAGTTTTCTCTGGCTCCACAACTATGCAACGGATCTGGCGGATATCGGCTGTTTCTACAATGAATACCACCGACTTATGCAACATTGGGAACAGGTTATCGACATACCGATGCTGAATGTTGACTACGAGGATATGATCGAGGATACGGAAGGTGTGTCCAGGAAGATTCTGGAATTCTGCCAGCTCGAATGGCACGACTCGGTTATGGACTTCTACAAGAGTGGGCGCGCCGTGGCTACGTCCAGTTATGACCAGGTGCGTCAACCCATTTACAAGACTTCAAGGGCGCGCTGGAAGAACTATGAGCAGCACATAGAGCCATTGAGAAAAGCGCTGTCTGAACACAGCCTGGACGATATCTGGGCGGGCTAGAAAGGAAGCGACCGCCTGCTGTTATGGGCGCCCGCCAATTCTGTGATACATGAACGATTCCCGCCAGATTCTGGAAACCGCTTTTGCCCGCTTCAACCAGCGCAATATCCCCCAAGCTGAAGCGCTGTGCCGACTGGTGATTTCCAAAGGCGAGGAACTGCCCGATGCCTATAGCCTTCTGGGACTGATTTCGCTGTCGATAGGACTGCCCGGCTACGCCGTCCACCAGTTCCGTAAGGCGCTGGAACTCAAACCATCACTCGCGCTTGCCAAAAAAAACCTGAAAATCGCTACAAAGGCGGCCAGGAAGAAACCTCGGCCAAAACGGGGAAACAGGTTCCTGCTGATAAAAGCCTGGGGTTTCGGATTCTGGGCAGACGTCGATCATGTGCTCGGCCAACTGTTACTGGCAGAAATGACCGGCAGAACACCAGTGGTTCACTGGGGGAAAAACAGCCTGTATAACAACGGAACCTGCACGAATGCCTTTGAGCTGTACTTCGACCCGGTCTCTGATTGCACGATTGATAATCTGACCACTGGATCACGGTCTTGCTTCCCGCCGAAATGGAATCAATACAACCTTCAGCTGAACGAAAAAAACAAGTTGGCGGGGGAGTTTTCCAGGATGGCGGCGTTGTATTCCCTCGCCAGGGACGAGGACGTCGTTGTCAGCGACTTTCACACCTATGTCAGCGATCTCGTTCCCTGGATAGACGCACGCGGCCCCCTGTCAGGCATGGATGCGCAGGCCATCTATCGCTATCTTTTCAGGAAATATCTCCGACCGAAAGCGGATATCCGGGCTGAAATCGATCAATACTGGTCCGACCAGTTGAAGGATCGGCGCGTTCTCGCGGTGCATGTACGTGGCAGCGACAAGATATCCGAAAGCCTGAACCTGAAGGACATCAATACCCGTTACGGCCCGCATATTGAGAAACGCCTGGCCAGTGACCCTGATATGGCCCTGTTTCTGCTAACCGACAGTACGACCATACTGGAAGAGTACCGGCAGAAATACGGGGAAAGGCTGCTTTACAGCGACTGCTTCAGAACCGAAAGCGGGGTCGGTATTCACCACCACAGGCACGACGACAGGCGGCGAATCGGCATAGAAATCATCAAGGATACCTGTCTCGCTTCCCGATGCGATGTATTTATCGGGCACGGGGAAACCAACGTTTCCACCACTGTGTTACACCTGAAAGACTGGCAACCGGACGACTATGTTCTGTTAACGGACAATCAACTGTACCAGCCCCACCTGTTTCTGCATAAACGATAACCCCGAGGCATGCACAGGCCATTTTCTAGAAGGGGTGGCCGTATCCCAGCAACTCAGTAGCAAACCTGTAATCCTTATTCTGGGAAAATGACTCCAGCAATTCAGTGTCCACCTGGCGCCGCGGCCGCTTGCTGATAGCTGAGCCGCCGTCACGCGCTCGTGTGGCAGTCGTAATCCATTTGTAATCAATCCATTTTTCGCTAAAAAGCGGATCGAACGGTATACCCAGTCTGTTACACAGTTTTTCCAGAATCAGTGCCGGTTTATCCAAAAAATCCTCGTAGCGGATATAACCGATTTTTGCGGCATGCTCGGCAAATTTCCTATAACCATACAGGTAGCGATCCAGCGTCAACTCCTTACCGGTCCAGGACTGCGATTCCCTGAAACTCAGCCACTGATCGACTGGATGCCGCACGGACGCCGAACTGATGACCCGGAAGCGTCGCGAGAGCGTCTTTGCCGTCGTGAGCTTGTATGCAGGCTTGCCGATATGCGGCCAACCGGTGAAATCGAGGTGAGTCCAGTCCCTGATAACCAATGTCAGGCCACGT
>DRJH01000036.1 GCA_011052285.1 Gammaproteobacteria bacterium | reverse complement strand
TGTATCGAGGCGCAAAGTTACGCCCGGCACCGCACCGCATTTGGCAAGCCGATCATAGAGCATGCCATGGTCGCACAGATCCTTGCCCGTATGAAAGTCATTACCAGTGTTGCCCTATCCACCACGTTTCGTATCCTCGCCATAAGCGACCGGCTTGCCGCCGGAGAAGCCTTGAGTTATGTAAAAGATGCGAGGCGAACCCACGTCAACATCAATAAATACTGTACTTCGATTCAGTGTACACAGGTGATTCGTGACGCCATTGAGGTGTTGGGCGGCAATGGCACCATTGAGGAATTTAGTGTGTTGCCGCGCCTCTACCGTGACGCCATTGTGCTGGAAAGTTGGGAGGGCACGCAATACACTGTGCGCTCAGGTACTGCGCGATTTTGCTACACGCAGTATGCACCTCTCCCTGGTTGGGCGAAATTCGCGATAGCCTCTCGGCAATCAGGCATACATCACTGGAAGCGCATTGTTCCCGCGCTGCCCGGTTGCTGGATGATGTAACTGCACGCATCAAGCGATTACCCGGAACCGGCGACACCGAACAGGATGCCGATGACCAGCAAATTGGCAAAGACCTCGCTGACCAGTCGAATGGCCACCACGAAGTTATAGCAAGCCGTGCCCCAGGAGCCGAAACGGGCATCCAGAAAAGAGAAAAAGTGCCCGGTTTTACGCTAACCTCAACCCCCTTTTCGGCTATCGCAGTCGATATACTGCTTGGTGGAGACCTATTCGAAGACCGGCATAACAGGTCGTGAAAGACCTATCGTAACGACTCGGCTCACCCTCGATTTGCCCGATAACTGCGTCAAACATGCTCGCGTGCAGGAGCACACTGTGCGTGTTTTCCTTCTGAGCAGTTACGAGCCCTTTGCGTAGGGGGCCTTTGCATAGGGGTGCTGAGTAGTTACGATCCATCTGTTATCACCCTGACAAGTGGGCTCTTCCGCTATTGTGGAAACTGTCCGCTGGACTCCGCAGAAACCTCCCCTGGCTGGTTCTCACTGACGACCGGAATTATACCGGCTTCACCAACCACGGCAAACACCACTCGATTGCGACCACGCTTTTTAGCCTCATACATAGCCTTGTCCGCCCGCTTGAGGAAATCATCGATCCCTTCATGTGCGGCGATGGCGGTACCACCGAGGCTGATGGTGACCCGCAGACCCTCGAGTTCAGGAAATTCCAGCACCTCGACCTGCCGCCGCAAGCGTTCTGCCAACAATTGGCAGTCGCTAACCGAACTGTCCGGCAACATCAACCCGAATTCCTCACCACCGAGGCGGCACAATAGATCACGAGTGCGGGTGACTGCCAAAATTGCCGCCACAACACGTTGCAGCACTTGATCACCGACCGGATGACCAAAGTGATCGTTGATCGACTTGAAATGATCGATATCGATCATAATAAATACATTCTCATGGTCCATACCACTAGCAACCTGGCGCTCCAGAATACGCCCCGCCAGTGACCAGAAGGCACGCCGGTTGCTGATACCAGTCAGGTAGTCGGTCTGTGAGAGTTTAGTGATCCTGTGGTTGGCCTGGCGTAATCGATACAACAGCCACAGCAACAAGGCTAGTGCCAGCAATACCAACAGGCCGGGCAGCATCGACCACAACACCCGGTAAAATAATTTCCAGCTGTATACTTCGGCTACCTGCCAGAGGCCATCGCTACTGACCGGCAAGATGTAGTGATACTGGCCATGACGGGTATCGCTGACCGCGTGACTGACAAAATCACTGCTGGGCAAATCCCAAGCTGGCGACCCAAAATCTCCGTTCGAGTCCACAAGAAGATGTTGTTGACGATCAAGTAACTGCAATAGTATGTAGGGTTCATTCTCTTTCCGAAGGATTTGTTGCAGGGTATTTAATCGCAGACCCAAGGACGCAACCCCCCGGAATTTGTTCTCGACATAGACCGGAATGGACAGCGAGATCATCAGCTCTTTGCCATAGGCATCGGTATAGGGCCGGGTGATAACGGTTCGCTGCTGTGGATCGGCCTGTGGAATCGCTGCGGTCCAGAATTCCTTGCGGTAGAGCGCGTCATTGAAGGCGTAGACACGAACAGAGACCTTCGGGGCAATATAGATAAAGCGCTGGGCGGAAGTATAATAAACCCATTTTAACTGTGGCAAGCTGGCCAGAGTACTCTTGAATAAACCATCGACTTGCAGGACTGCGCTAATTTCCTGGCGTTCCCGTTTGGGCAAATCGGCAAGCCGTCCACTTCCAGTCAGGGTACCGCTCAAGGACTGCACAGGCCTGGGCTGTGCCAGCTCACCAATAGAAAATATGGACAAATCGCTGATTTCATGAAGTTGAAAATTGCTGGGGTTTTTTAAAAAACCGCGTTCGGCCAGCTTGATGTTGGACTGTAGTTCATTTCGCAATGAAAATAGCAGGCTGTCCATGGTAGCAAACTGCTGGCGGAGAAGCGCCGCGGTCTCCATGGCCCGAAATCTAACCAGGGTCGAAGTACGCGCACTCTCTCGCAGGTACAAAAATAGCGTAGCCATAACCAACAGAATGACCGCCAGTAACCAACCCGCCATAAAGAGCATCTTTCTCTGCACTGTATTTTTGGCTCTGCTTGGAATCTATGCCTCAAAACAGTATAGCTCTGTCATGACAAACTGCCAGATTTTTTTATTTCGGTACTGAAATTACTCGCAAAGAAGTTATCCGGCTACTGTTTTTGTCGCATATTCCAACTCGATGCACGAACGAAAACCCTATCTTTGACTAAATACTACATCATGGCACTTCCTGCCTCACAGTATGCTACCACGAAGCCTCCGAACTGCTACAGTTGCCAATTGTTACGGCCACAAACAGGCCCTTTGATCCAGAGGATGAAGGGTGTCTTAACACAAAGATGGGGGTACCACAGATTCCAGAAGGCTATCAGAGAACAGGGATTGACCGGTTTATTTATTGCTCCAACAAAACCGTTACTCCCACCCTCCACAGGGGTCGTAGCAAGGGGGGGGCACTTCTACAGTCTTGCCGGTCGTGACTACCGGGCAAGGGTAATATGAATCACTGTACCGCTAATCCCCGGCCATGAATTGATCACACTGGTTATCCGCCGACAGGTAGATGTCATGCACCCCGCAGATACCGTCATCCTTGCGCACCGAGGCATCCCCCGAGCTTAGGGTGATCATGCCCTTGAATACCCGTTCGAGATAGGCAGGCGAGTTGCGAAAGTGGGCACAGTTGATGCAACGCTTGAACTCGGTCTTGGTTTTCACTTGGGTTTACCTTAGGTGAGGGGGGAGACGATCACCGGACGAAACCAGCAACAGCCCCCTGTGTGGGGAGCCGTTGCTAGTGATTTTTGTCAGTGACTACTGAGTGTTTGCCAGTATGTGACGAATACGACGGTCGACAGTATGAAACCAAGCGCGACATTGACCACCACGCCCGCGCTGAAAGCCCAGAACGGTTTGGCACCGACACTAGCCAACTCACGGAAGCGCGTAGTGAGCCCGATACTAAAGAAGGAGAAGATGAAGGCCCAGGTACGCATCGCCTTGATCGGACCGGTCAACACCGGGACCACAACCGACTTGTATTCGGCCAACGAGTATTGGCTCGAGATCAAGGTCATGATGATGGAAGCAACGAAGAAACCGAGCACGAACTTCGGGAACCGCCACCAGATGTCGCCCGCATTGGGTTTTACACCGGTCTTGACATCCCAGCGGGTCGTGGCGATAACCGCCAGCACAAGCGCCCAGATACCGATCCAGATATCGCGACCAACTACTTTCATCAAGGTGAAGGCGTTGACCGCATCATCGGGTGAACCGGCGATACCCGCGACATTCCCTGCCAGATTGCCATAGGCCTTGGCAGCAGCGAAGCCGGCAGCGTCAGCGAATTCGGAGGTTCCAATCCAGGCCCCGGCGACGCCGGTAGAAAGTCCCAGAACCCGGGAAACCCCCGGTAGAAAGAAGATCATAACGATGGCCCACACGATCACCAAAGTAATGGCGATCGGTGCGGCGTCCTTCTTGGCCCCGACGGCTCCAGCGATGGCAATCGAACCGGACACTCCACAGACCGCACCACCAGCACCGAGCGTGGCAGCCAGGCGTTTATCCAAGCCCATCTTGGTAGCGATGAAGAAGATCACCAGGAAGGTCGTGACGGAAACGATTGCAGCCTGTGCGATGGCCACCGGCCCCCCCCAGACGATGAGCGTGAAGGGTAGCGTGGCACCGAGCAGCACGATTCCGGTCTTGATGTAATATTCGACCCTAAAGCCGGTATCCATCCATTTGGGCAGGCCGGTAGTGTTAGCGATCAGCATACCCACGACCAGGGCAACCAATGGGGGCTCAAGATTGTAGTAATGGGCCTTGTCCCAGGCGCCGATGATAAAGATGATGACCGCGACCACGTAGATGAACAAGAATGACGGGAAGAACTCCGACAGCTTATGGCCCATGGCCCTCATGCTGATACCGAATATAATGCACCACAGAATGAATTGTGCGATGTATTGACCGATGTGGCCACTGAAACTCGTCCACAATTGGCCGAAGTTACTCCACCGCGACGGCGTGATGGTAATCCATTTGATGGTGGACCCGTTGATGTAGAACAGATAGGCGACAATAATGATGCCAAGCCCCAGCCAGATGGCCCACCAGTCCTCCTTGAGGTACATCTCCTTCCACCCCACACTCTGGACTCGTTCTCCTCGTTCCTCTGCAGGTTCCATAAGTAGACTCTCCTCCGGATGGTCAGTAGATCTAATAGACATGCGCAGTAATACTGGGAGTGGGTGTATCCCCTCCGGTCAAGGCATACAGCCCCACCAATCCCGGCAGTCCTGACAGAGGTGCTTGTAATTCTTTCCCTGCCTTCGGCGCGGATTATAGGAATAATAAAAACATCAAGTCAAGCAATTAGACCAAAAAACCCATACAATTTATATAAGATATTTTATTGCTTACATAAGGATTCTTTTTCATGATGTAATTTATTCATAATAATCATGAGGATAAACTACTTACAAAACTCTGGGATAACGATTCAGCGTATTCATCTTTTGTCCCATTACGGCGTTATTTCCGTACTCGAATGCTCGCATAGGACCTATATGCTCACATTCTCTGTGCGAATATGCCTTCCTTGTACTGAACCAAAATCTAAACACGATGAATCGTTACACCCTGGGCAGAGGTGCACAACAGCCTCTGCTTTGGCATGCTCGTGAAAATCGCCTTGAGAGCACCACACTGGAGGAAGAGGAGGAGGGAGGAAGCCAGTGGGTGCCCTCAAAACGAAAGTTGAACCTTACGAACCTCTTACATCAGATGGCGTCCCAACAGGCTTTTGGCTTTCACCTGTTGCTCTGGGGTCAACGCGGTATACAGGTTTTTCATGGCATCCAATTTTGCCTGCATACGTGCCGTTCGTTCTTGCATATGGCTAATACGTGCTTGCATGTGATCAAGCGGTGATTTATTCGCCTGATCCCCTGTGTTATTGTGCGCCTTCTTTTGCCATTTGGCTTGACGTTGCTGTATCTCTGATTTCAAGGCTTCCGCCTGTGCGCGCGCAAATCCGGAAAATTTATCCCATGCCTCCTTTTGACTTTTGGTAATACCCAGTTCGGCCTTCAGAAAAGCCAAACGGCCCTCGATAAACTGACCTGGCTGCATGCCGTAGCCATGCCCCATCATG
>DRJH01000035.1 GCA_011052285.1 Gammaproteobacteria bacterium | reverse complement strand
TGATCGTAGGTGATCGCGACTTCTGCCGATCAGTAGGAGTCGTGATCAATGGGGATCTGGTGTGTGGTAGCACGTAGCAGGCGTCGGTCCGGGACTTCCCGGTCAGGCTCATGGGTTGGTAAGACTAAAGACCGGGATACAGCATGCAGAATCAAATGAGTTCGGTACGGCACAGCGGCAGTCTGGAAACCACAGAGGAGATTGAAAATTTACGTTCACAGGGGGCCGTGTATCAACTGCTGGCACGTTTTCTTGAGTCCGAAGTGGATTGTGGGTTGTTGTTGATATTGCGAACGGAGTTACAGGAGCCGCTGCAGGAAATTGGTATTGAACTGGACCCCTGGTTGCTCGAAGGTGCGCAAGAGGAGATTCTGGACCGGCTTGCGGAAGAATACACCGGCTTGTTGGTGGCCCCCGGCGGAGTCAGTCCCTATCTCTCGGTTTTTGAGACCGGAACGATGTTCAAGGAAGCCAGTGATCGGGTAGCACTGGCCTATCATGAAGTCGGACTGGAATATCGGCCACAGTATTCCGGTGAGTTTCCAGATCATATTGGAACGATGCTGGCGTTTGTCGGTTATCTGTATCAAGCACAGGCAGATGCATTGCAGCAGGGTGACCTGCCTGAAGCTTCACGTCTTGTCGACCTGAGGAGACATTTTCTGGTCGATCAGCTTGGTCATTGGGCACCCGGATGGTGCCAGCGGGCCGTTCAAGCCGCGTTGCTTTCTTTGTATCAGCAGGTGATCGCCCTGGTGGGTCAGTTACTGTGGTCTGATTTAGCCATGCTGGTAGATAGAAAACAGTTACGACAGTTGCAACAAGCCAATTGTCGTGAGCCAAAAAAGCTTGATTATGACGCAGATTTTCGCAAGGCTTCAGGTATTTAATGCGAATGTGTCTGGAGGTTTGACATGCGCATCCTTATGGTAGAGGCGTCCGGCCGGGGTTTCTTGTGCCACTATGCCCATGCTTTGTCGTTGGCACTGCAGCAGGCTGGACATACTGTCTCACTGATCACTGGAAATCGGGATGAACTCGCTGCCTGGTCTGTACCATTTGGCAAATCAGCTTGTCTTGGAGCCAGAAGGCGTAACTGGTGTTGCCTGCGGCAACAGGTTCGGCAATTTCATCCCGATGTGGTGCATATCCAGTGGGTGGATCAGCCGCTTTTTGCGACGCTCTTTGTACGTTGGCTGCAGCGCAGAGGCATCAAAACCGTCTATACCCCGCATAATATTTTGCCACACCGGGCACGCTGGAGTGCTTTACCCAGGTTTCGACTGTTTTATCAGAACGTGGATCAGGTGGTGGCTCGTGATCGACACATTACCTGGGGTCTTGAAGAGATTTTGGGTTTGCCGCGCCGTCAAATCACTTTTCTATCCGGCAGTCCCAACTTGCTGGCTTTGCCGTATCTTTATCCATTTACCAAAGATCGGCAACCGGACTTGCTGCCCGCCCGGCAGACCAATGAATTGAGGTTGTTATTTTTTGGCCACGGTTGTAAACGTAAAGGCTTGCGCCAATTGCTTTCGGTTCTGGCTACGGGCGACTGGCCGGAAAATATTCACTTGGTCATTGCCGGTGAAGAAGTATTACGCGGCGTATCCAAAACACTGTTGTCTCGTGCCCGAAGTTGCCTGCAGATCAGCCTTCTTGACCAATACCTGCCGCCGCAGCAAGTGGCAGCATTATTGACATCTGCTGACTTGATGTTAATGCCTTATGTAAAACTGTGTAAAAGCCCCTTGCTGGATATTACTGCAGCATTTTCTTTGCCGGTGCTGCGATCAGATCGGGTGCAAGGGGCCGTATTCAAAGAAGGCTTGCACGGCCTTACCATAGCGCACGATGACCCGTTGGCATTGTCTACGGCAATATCTGTTCTAACCGCAGACCCTGAACAGTTGCTGCAAATGCGTACCGCAATGGTCCGGGAAGAGAGTGTCGAGAATCTGATGCGAAGGCTGGCCGTGGGTCACAGTACAATGTATCAACAATTGTTGACAGCTCGCTCGAAAGCATCATCCAGAAAATTTTCCGTTCTGGCTGGAGAGGCCTGATATGTCACTGGCCAGAACGGTCATCGTAATTGCACATGAGCGAAAAGTTCCTGACCTCGTCAAGTTAATTCGCACAAGAATTGAGGTCTTTCAGGAGTATCGCCTGTTGGCAACACTCGAAACGGGAACAGCGCTGGAACAGGAGCTGGGGCTGGAAGTCACATCTTTATTTTCCGGACACAAAGGAGGTGAGATCCAACTTTGTGGGCTGGTCTGTTCGAACACCATTCGAGCGGTGTATTTTTTGCGGGACCCGGTTGCCCCGGCTTTTGATGAGCCGGATATCACCCCGTTTTACCGGGCCTGTGATACGAATAATGTACCGATGGCAACCAATATGGTGGCTGCTGTAGCACTGACATATTGGTTGGGTCGTCACCTCCAGCAAACAAAGGCTGTAGTAGCCGATGCTGGGGGGGTAGACTGATGCAGGTCAATAGCCTGGCAACGGCAACCAACCTGTTACAACAGGCGGAGTTGATTGTCGCAGAAGAATTTTGTCTGAATCTGCGTGGTCGCCACGAGTTGTGTGCCCTTTGCCTGGAGCAATGTCACAGCGAGGCATTGCAGCTAACCGTCGATGCCGTAGCCGTGAATACGGAAGCCTGTAGCCGTTGCGGTGGCTGTATTCCGGCCTGCCCTGCCGGGGTGTTTCGGCTCAGCAGTTTTTCACCGCGCAAGCTGCTATCTACGGTGGCATCATTGCAACAGAACGATACGCTGATTCATCTGCATTGCAGTCATTCCAGCCCTGTTTCAAAAGATTCCCAGGGCGGTATTATCATTCCCTGTTTCAAACTTCTTGATGCCAGATTGCTGGCTGCGGTACAGGCCGGTGGTGTTAACAAGGTATTCCTGCATGGCACTGGTGGATGTGAGGGTTGTGAGAATGGTGATGCCCGGAAATTTTTAGGAGAGCAGCGATGGGTGTTGCAGCAGTGGTTTGCCGAGCGGGCGATTCTTTTCGAAGAGGCCGCCGATAGGGCCGGGTCGGCAGGACTGCAGCAGTATCACCAGGACAAGCCAGAACTGAGTCGACGCAATTTTCTGCGCCTGGTTAGCTCTGGAACCGCTACAGGAATTTCGTCATGGTTTTTTCCTGTTCCTGATGAAGTACAGAGCAATGAAGAAGCAATGCCATTTTATCAAAGCGATGGTCTGGCTCAAGAGCCGGTCTTGTACCAGCAGGTACTGGCCGAACGGCTGGACAAGCTGCCCTGGCGAGCCGATTCCGTGTTGCCCTGGCGTACACGCACGATCTCCGAGGACTGCAGCGGCTGCCTATCCTGCGCTGAGCGTTGTCCTACCGGCGCATTGCAATCTGTTCGCATGAATGGAGAACAGACAGTCAACTTCGCTGCCACGTTGTGTACGGATTGCCAACTTTGTACCAGGTTGTGCCCCGAATCTGCCATCAATCCGATGGGGAGTACTTCTGTGTTGCAGGTACAGCAAGTGCGATCCACCCTGATATCTCATAAAATAACGAAATGCTCGTATTGTGCGAGCGCCTTTATCTCGGAACAGCCACCGCAAACAGTTTGCCCGATTTGTCGAAATGAGCATGACCTGGATGCAGAATGGATGGCGATGCTGGACGCATGAATGTGAATAAGCTGATAGGGAAAGCAGGTGTGCTTGCATTGGCCGTTATGGCAGTAATCTGGGTTAGCCTGAGACCGTCGTTGACACCACAGGAACTGTTTCAAGAGCGTTGTACAGCTTGTCACATCCTTCCGGACATGTGTCGTTTTACACCACAGAAACGTGCTGCTGTGGTGCAGACTATGCGCATCCAGCAACAGGCAGAAGATGTGATCAATGACACTGAATCTGCCAACATTATCAAGTATCTAAGCGAGCAATTGGCATGTCAGTAAATGCAGTTGTTGACCCAAACATGTTGCTGGAAGCACGTGTGCTGAAATGTTTGCAGCGCATCACTACCGAACCCGGGGGAGCGGATGTGGTCTCAACCGAGCAGGTGTTCACCGTGGTTGCCACTTCCGGTGTGGTGCGGGTATTTCTCGATCCACAGTATATTCCCATGGACGCGATGGAAGAGTTGGCTGCAACCATGACGCCTTTGGTTAAATCAATCCCCGGGGTGGATCGGGTGATCGTTAAACCGCGTCCTCAGTCCGTTCAGTTGCAGAACAAGCTGCCGGGAATTACTCATGTCGTTGCGATTCATAGCGGCAAAGGTGGAGTAGGGAAATCAACGGTTGCGGTGAATCTGGCTGTGGCCCTGGCACAACAAGGGTTGCGTACCGGGTTGCTGGATGCAGATATCTACGGTCCTTCCTGTCCGACCATGCTGGGCATCCAGGGGCGGGTCGAGTCCACTGCGGATGGTCGACAGATCAGGCCTCAGCAGCACCACGGGGTAAAAATCATGTCTCTTGGGCTGTTGTTGCCACCGGGCGAAGCCTTGGTCTGGCGAGGCTCTTTGGTGGAGCAAGGACTGTCCCAGCTTTTTGCTGATGTAGATTGGGGAGAGCTGGACATGTTGCTTGTGGACCTGCCACCCGGGACTTCAGATGTGCATCTGGCCGTGGCTCGGCATGCTCCACTCGATGGTGTGCTGGTGGTGACTGCACCCGGGCAGGTTGCTGTTGATGATGTCAGAAGGGGGCTTGAGATGTACGCAGATATCAAGGTACCCTGCCTGGGTTTGATTGAAAATATGGCCGGTTTTCGTTGTCGCCAGTGTGGTGCGGTAGGTCATGTGTTTGGCAACAATGGGGGTCAAGATCTGGCACAAGAGATCGGTATTTCCTTGTTGGCAAGAATGCCTTTCGATCCGGTAATTGCAGCACAGAGCGATGCGGGTGTGCCTTTGTTGATAGGCAATCCACAATCCTCCAGTGCCGCACAATTTGTGCAGCTGGCACAACATCTGAATGCACATTTTAAGACCGTACAGACCGGAGCATTTGTACAGTGACCACGGGTCACGATGGTGAGTTTCCCATTCCGGTCAGAACGGATACCTACGGGTGTGTCGAGTCGCAACCATGGGATGCTACACCACTGCAACCTGTTCCTGGTGTCGATGATATTGTGCTGGTCGCCAGCGGCAAGGGTGGCGTTGGAAAATCCACGGTAACCGTCAATCTGGCTTGTGCTTTGGCAGCGCAAGGTTTGCGAATAGGCGTGCTGGATGCTGACCTTTATGGTCCTTCCATTGCGCGTATGCTCGGTACTGGTGAAGGGCTGGAACACGACCAGGAAGGGCGCACCATTCCATCGTATGCCCATGGAGTTCATTCGGTTTCAGTTGCGAATCTTATGCCACCCGAGGCAGCGCTGGTCTGGAAAGGGCCACTTGTTGCGCAGGCTTTGCTGCAAATGTTTCGGGAAGTGGCCTGGCCGTCATTGGATGTATTGCTGGTCGATTTGCCTCCCGGGACCGGTGATGTACAGTTAACCATCCTAGAGCAAATACCGGTGACCGGGGCTGTCATTGTCAGCACACCGCAACGGCTGGCACTGCTGGATGCTGAACGCGGTATCGCCATGTTTCATGGCCTGGATATTCCGGTATTTGGCCTGATTGAAAATATGCGTGGTTATTGTTGTCCTTGTTGTGGTGAAGAGCAACCACTATTTCCAAAACAGGGTCTCGAAGCATTGTGCAAGCGTCGCCACGTGCCCTATTTGGCTGGAATTCCCCTGGATCCGGCGGCACAACAACTGGCAGATCAGGGTACACCACTGGTGCGAGCACTGCCTGAAGCAAAAACATCACAAATCTTCAATCATCTGGCTACGCAGGTTAATCAGGCAGTCGATCTGGAGCGGCGTGCACAGCTCATGCGTAGCCAGCAACAGACACAGACAGGCCATGAACAATTCTGGGAGGATCTTCTGGATTCATGAGCCACAGGAAAAAATGCATGTAGAATCTGTATACATCGCGACGGAGGGATCGGTATGGAAGAAATAAAACTGTTTGTAGAATGTGAGCCGGAAGTAGGGGATTGGCAAACCGGGCAGGGTCTGCTCGGGGCCGATGGTTTTGTTATCGATCCGGAGGATTTACAGAATAGACCCGAGATGTGTGCTGATCACAAGCTACTGATCTTTCGG
>DRJH01000034.1 GCA_011052285.1 Gammaproteobacteria bacterium | reverse complement strand
TGCCTCGCACTTACCTGAGGCATTTTCAACAACCTGCTGACGGGTCAGGGTTCAGGCCGCAGCAACCCTGAGGCGTGCGTTCATACGGCTTTTCAGGCGAGCCGCCTTGTTGCGGTGTAACAGGCCCTTGCGGGCGCTGTGATCAATAATAGAAGTCGCACGGAGATACGTAGTCTTTGCAGTATCCGTATCGCCGGCCTCGATTTGGGCGGTAAATGTTTTAATCTGGGTTCGCAGAGCAGAGCGTTGGCTGCGATTGCGCAGCCGACGACTGTTGTTTTGCCTGGCACGTTTCCTGGCTTGGGGTGTATTGGCCAACTATGTATTCCTCTTCACCAATCTGGATAAGATTGGTATCTTTGGTTGATAAGTCGTTAAGCCGGGGGATTATCTACATATAACCCGCCATCGTCAATAGCTGATCCACAGGAATTGTTCCCCGGATTTACTGTGTTATGGAGATATTGACGAGCGAAAAACTTCATTGCGATTCAATTGCAATCACTCTCGCTGATGCCGTTAGCGTTCCGGGAGCCTGTCCGAGAATAGGAGCCGTGGCGAATACTGCTTGTATTTAACGAAAATCATAGAAAAATCAGGCCAAAGTCTGCTTATCTGCAGTAGGCTCTCTATTCTCGGACAGGCTCCCAGGTCGTTGCTGTAGGATCTCCTTGACCAGCCGGTTAGCTTATGTCAGAGTGCTGGCGTCAGGCATGGGTCTGGTAGTATTTTTAAACCGTAGATTTCTTGGAGGAAGGCTAATGCGCAGAACACAAACTAAAAAATCCTGTGGCCATTGGGTGGCTGCATGGCTGGTGTCGGTTGGCTTATTTCTGGCCGGTGGCCTGACTGGCAGCTTGATTCAGCCCGCTATGGCAGCTGGCAACATCAAAATTGCTGCCGTATTTGAGACCCCGATTGAAGAGCCCTGGGTCAATCAGATTCATGTCGCACTGCTCAAGGCCAAGAAGGAGCTGGGGGTTGAATATACCTGGTCCGAGAGTGTGAAAGCAGCCGATTTTGCCCGGGTTATGCGCGAGTATGCAGAGAAGGGCTATCAACTGATTATGGGCGATTCCTTTGGTACCGAGAAGATTGCCCGCAGGGTGGCGCGTGACTATCCAAAAACCGCTTTTGTGTTCGGCTCCGGCATCGGCCCAGCCGAGCCAAACTTCGGTGTCTTCGACAACTGGATTCAGGAGCCAACCTATCTGTCTGGGATGATTGCAGGAAAAATGACCAAGAGCAATAAAATTGGGGTGGTTGCTGCCATGGCTATACCAGAGATCAACCGCTTGTCAAATGCCTTTTGCGCAGGGGCTAAGGAAGTTAACAAAGCGGTGAAATGCCAGTTTTCCTTCATCGGTTCTTTCTTTGATCCGCCCAAGGCCAAGGAAGCCGCCATAGCCCAGATCGAGTCTGGTGTGGATGTCATTTATGCAGAACGTTTTGGTGTTATCGAAGCGGCCAAAGAGAAAAATATTTTGGCAATTTCCAATATGTCTGACCAATCTTCACTGGCACCGGATACGGTCATCACCGGCCCTGTTTGGGATATGTGGCCGACGGTCAAATATGTCGTGGGACTGGTGAAAGCCGGCGTCTACACGGCTCAGGACTTTGGTGGTTTTTCCTATATGGGTAAAGGTGGGTCCTATCTGGCTCCTCTGCACAAATGGGACAGCAAGTTACCGGCCGCAGTAAAAGCCATGGTCGCCAAGCGCAAGCAGGAGATTTTAGACGGTACGTTCCGGGTCGATATCAGCGAGTCTGCACCGCAGTAACACGGTATCGGCAGTTGTGCCGAACTGCACCAGCAGCTAATCGCAAGTCAGTGGTGGTGGTGGATCAGCGATGACCACCACCGCTCCACTGCTACAGATGCGTGGTATCTGTAAATACTTTGGTTCAGTACGAGCGAATGAAGAGGTTGATCTGACCGTCACACCGGGTGAGATTATCGGTCTATTGGGTGAAAACGGTGCCGGTAAAACCACTCTTATGAACGTGCTGTTCGGGGTGTATACAGCGGATGCCGGGCAGATTGACATCGCCGGCACACCGGCGACGATCCGCAATGCAGCGGATGCCTTACACCTTGGCGTCGGTATGGTGCATCAACATTTTCATCTGGTTTCCCACCATAGTGTGATGGAGAACCTGCTGGTAGGCCAACCTGGGCGTTGGGGGCAACTGGATCGACCCTACATTGAGCAGCGCTTGCAGGAAATCCGTTCTCGCTTTGGCTTGGAGATGAATCTCGATGATCAGGTCCGGGATCTTTCCATTGGTCAGCAGCAGCGGCTGGAAATCATCAAAGCTTTACTGCGCGGTGCCAGACTGCTGATCCTTGATGAGCCGACTGCCAGCCTGACACCTCAGGAAGCAGATGGTTTGTTTGATGCCTTGCGCGCGATGGCAGCGCAGCAAATGGGGGTGATTTTCATCAGTCATAAACTGCACGAAATTCGGGCCGTGACCACACGGGTGGTGATCATGCGTTATGGCCGGGTTACCGCCACTGTGGTTAATGACGACAGCACCACTAATCGACAATTGGCCGAGCTGATGTGTGAGCATGAAATCGTCGCTCCGGTTAAAGCGTCATCCACACCCGGTCGCGAGCTGTTGCGTCTTGTTGGAATCTGTACTGCAGGGGGCTTGCGCCCGGCTCTGCAGGATATTGATTTGCAGGTCCATGCCGGTGAAATACTGGGTGTTGCCGGTGTTTCTGGTAATGGTCAGACCGAGTTGGCCGATGTGATGTCCGGTATGTTGACTCCACTGTCCGGACAGATGTGGTTGGATGGGCAAGTGCTCCGGAAGATCACTCCACGGCAGGTGCAGAGACAGGGTCTCGGGCGCATTCCGGAAGATCGCATGCACACGGGCCTGATTACCACGCTGCCTTTGAGCAGTTGTATGGTATTGCCACGAATTCATGAGCATCGTTTCAGTCGCTTTGGGGTGCTTAATCGTAAGGCCATACGACAATTTACAAAAGAGCAGATGCAAGCCTTCGATGTCCGTGCCAGCGGGCCTGATGTTCGCACCGGCACGTTGTCGGGAGGAAATCTGCAAAAAGTTCTGCTGGCTCGTGAACTGGCCTGGGATCCAACAGTATTGCTGGCCGCACAACCGACTCGTGGCCTGGATATTGCCGCAGCCCAGTTTGTGCACGAACACTTGTTACGGTTGCGTACCGAGGGCAAGGCCGTGGTGCTCATCAGTGAAGATCTCGAAGAGTTGTTCGCTTTATCTGACCGGATCGTGGTGATGTATGAAGGAGTAATTAACGGCCGGATGCCGATTGCCGAGGCCACGGTTCAGAATGTGGGGTTATTGATGGCCGGTATCACCGAAGCTGCCTGATGCGTTGGCGTCTGGAAATCCGTGATGCCACACCCCTGTGGTTGAATGTTTTGTTGCCGTTGCTGGCAATTCTGGCCACGCTGATTCTCTGTGGTGGATTGATTGTATTGGCCGGTGCCAATATGTTCGATGCCTATGCCACGATGTTTAGTAGTGCGTTGAGCAGCAAGTTTGCTCTCACTGAAACCCTGGTCAAAGCCACGCCACTGATTTTTACCGGTCTGGCGGTGACCATTGCCTTTAAGGCCAAGTTTTGGAATATCGGTGCTGAGGGCCAGTTATTGACCGGGGCCATGGCGGCAGCCTATGTCGGTGCTCTCGAGGCACTACCCGGCTGGAGTCTGATTCCATTGATGCTGCTGGCGGGTGCTGCCGCTGGTGCTGCTACGGCCATCTTCCCGGCTTATTTGAAAACCCGTTATAAAGTTGATGATGTGGTGACGACCTTGTTGCTTAATTTTGTCATTCTCTACGCTATGACCGCCTTGCTGGATGGAGTCTGGAAAGATCCAATAAGCGGTTATCCGGATTCTCCCGATATTCTTTCTGCAGCCGAATTTCCAGTATTTTTGGCACGAACCCGCTTGCATCTTGGCGTGTTGCTGGCTTTTATTGGCGCGCCACTGGTTTGGTTCGTGATGAAACGAACGACGTTGGGTTTTGCCATTGAGGCTGTGGGGGAGAATGCACATGCAGCAGCTTTTTCTGGTCACAAGACCTCTGTAGTGATCCTGGCTTCAGCGGCTGTTTCCGGCCTGTTGGCCGGTCTGGCCGGGGTGGGGGAGGTCGGTGGTTTGCATTTTCAGGTGATGGCCACCATTTCACCGGGTTATGGTTACACCGGGATCGTTATCGCCATGCTGGCCAGGCTTAATCCGCTGGGAGTGCTTCCAGCGGCCTTGTTTTTTGCGGTCATCATCACCGGTGCTGATTCCATGTCCAGAGCCACAGGGGTGCCGGTATTTCTGGCTGATGTCATACAGGGTACGGCTTTGGTAACGATGCTGATCGGTCTGATGTTTACCCGTTATCGGCTGCGTTGGCAGCGAGTCGTACATTCAGTTCAGGAGATGTGATGGAGATTCTGTCACAGATCTTGCAGGTTGGTTTCTTTGCGGCGCTGCTGCGTATTGCCACACCGCTGATTTTTGGGACCATTGGTGAGCTCTATGCTGAACGGGCCGGTGTCCTTAATCTGGGTATCGAAGGTATTATGATGTTTTCGGCTATGGCGGGTTTCAGTGGAGCCTATTTCACTCACAGCCTGTGGTTTGGCGTTCTGGTCGCGGTTTTGGCAGGTATGCTTGGTGGCTTGTTGATGGCGGTGCTGTGTGTTAGCCTGGGCCTGAGCCAGCATGTCTCAGGGATTGGTACCACGCTGTTGTTTTCCGGGCTGTCCTTTTTTCTCTATCGGTTGATCTTCGGCCAACCATCGACCATTCCGGTAATCGAGCCTTTCCGGACAGTAAATATCCCCTGGTTGGCGAAAATCCCGATCATCGGGCCCGTGTTATTTGATCAGTATGCTCTGGTCTATCTGGCTTTTCTGATCGTTCCGGTTACCTCCTGGATTTTGTACCACACGCCTTGGGGGCTGAACCTGCGAACGGTAGGGGAGAATCCACAGGCGGCGAATTCAGCCGGAGTCAGTGTTGCTGCAACGCGCTATCAGGCGCTGCTGATCGCCGGTATGTTCATGGGCCTGGGCGGCGCTTTTCTATCCATGGCACAGTATAATGCCTTCACCTTTGGTGTGATCTCAGGTCGTGGCTGGATCAGCATTGCCCTGGTGGTGTTCGGGCAATGGAGCCCCTATAAAAGCATGGCCGGCGCCTTGTTGTTTGCTTTTATCGATGCCCTGCAGCTGCGGTTACAGGCCAGCAATATGATTCATATTCCATACCAGGTGTTTTTGATGATGCCTTTTGTTCTGACCATCCTGGCTATGGCACTGGTGTCTCGTAATGCCCGGGCACCTGCCGCGTTACTGCGCCCATTCAGAAAGGAAGAGCGCTGATGGTAACTATGCAGCGCATTTATCTTTTGTCCCATTACGGCGTGTGTTCGTACTTAAATGCTCACATATGACCTATATGCTCACATTCTCCGTGCAAAAATGCCTGGTACTGAACCAAAATCTAAACACGCTGAATAGTTACCGCTGATGCTGGATCTGCTGGTTAAAAATGCCCGTCTTCCGCATTGTACGCAGTGCTGTGACATTGCCATTCATGACGGGCACTTCAGTGAAATAGCGCCGCAGATCGATGCTTTGGCCAGCCGTTCGATCGATGCCGCTGGCTTTTTGGTGTCACCGCCTTTTGTAGACAGCCATTTTCATATGGATTCGACCTTAAGTTATGGTCAGCCGCGGGTCAATGAGTCCGGCACCTTACTCGAAGGCATTGCGCTCTGGGGTGAGTTAAAACCGAACTTGACGGTGGAATCCATTCAGGAACGGGCCGAGACACTTTGTCACTGGGCGATTGCCCGAGGCACACTGGTGATCCGCAGTCATGTTGACATCAGTGATGATCGTTTGCTGGCGGTGCAGGCCTTGTTGGAGGTGCGGCGCAAATATGCAGCCTGGCTGGATCTGCAACTGGTGGCATTCCCACAGGATGGCTATCTGCGATATGCCAATAACCGATCCAATCTTGCGCGTGCTCTGGCAATGGGTGTTGATGTGATCGGTGGTATTCCCCATTTTGAGCGGACCATGGCCGAGGGTGCAGCATCAGTAAAAGCCTTATGCGAATTGGCCGCCGACCACGGCTTGTTGGTGGATATGCATTGCGATGAAAGTGATGATCCGTGGTCCCGGCATATCGAGACCCTGGTCTTTGAGACCCGGCGACTGGGTCTTGAGGGTAGGGTGACAGGTTCCCACCTCACTTCCATGCATTCCATGGACAATTACTACGTCAGCAAGTTATTACCCCTGATGCGGGAAGCCGATATCCAGGTTGTGGCTAACCCATTGATTAATATCACCCTGCAAGGTCGGCATGATAGTTATCCGAAACGCCGGGGTATGACCCGGGTCAAGGAATTGCTGCGCTCGGGTATCAATGTTTCATTGGGTCACGACTGTGTTATGGATCCCTGGTACAGCCTCGGCTCACATGATATGCTCGAAGTAGCTCATATGGGACTGCATGTGGCGCAGATGACCGGGACAACTGAAATGGCGGCGATGTTCGATACCATTACCATTAACGGGGCCCGAACGCTGGGTTTGAAAGGCTATGGTGTAGTGGCAGGCAATCCGGCGGACCTGGTGATTTTGCAGGCCAGAACCGTGCAGGATGCTTTGCGCCTGCGAGCGGCGCGGCTATTTGTAATACGTCGTGGGCAGGTGATTTCCCAGACCGATCCTGTGATGCCGAACTTGCATTTGGGTGTGCAGGAACATTCGATCGATTTTATGCTGTAGGGGTGTAACGATTCAGCGTATTTTGATTTTGGTTCAGTACAAGGTATTATTCTGAATACTCCCGGAACTTCAATTATACAGCCCAAGGCATTGTTGTTTGAAGGTTATTTTGTTATTGTGCGGGCGCTTTGACTAGGAGGCTGTCCGAGAATAGGAGCCGTAGCGAGGGAAAGCTGCTTTGAGGCAGATTTGTTCATGATTTGAGGCGAATACTGGTTGTATTTAACGAGAATCAGGGGGAAATCTGGCCAAAGTCAGCTTTTCCGCAGTAGGTTCTCTATTCTCGG
>DRJH01000033.1 GCA_011052285.1 Gammaproteobacteria bacterium | reverse complement strand
TCAGGGCTTTGGTATTCTTCCTGCGCATAGCTTGCGAAGAATGATCAGGTGACTCGTAAACTCACGTTGGTTACGAATCAATATTGAATGTCTATGGAGACGGATTGGATGCAAGTATCGTTGGAAAAAGCTGGCGAAATCAGACGCAAAATGACTGTTGTCGTCCCTGCGGATGAATTTGAGAAGGCGATCAGTGGTCGTTTACGTCAAATCGGTGGTTCGGTGCGCTTGCCTGGGTTCAGACCGGGTAAAGTTCCGCGGAAAATTCTCGAAAGCCGTTTTGGCAAGCAAGCATCACAGGAAGCTGCCGCTGAGTTGATAGAAAGCCATCTCAAGAAAGCGCTGCAGCAAGAAGAGCTGTTTCCGGCGGGTGGGTCGGAAATCGAGCCGGTGAATGTTGAGCGTGGCCAGGACCTGGAGTTTATTGCTGATTTTGACGTCTATCCAACGGTGCCGGTTCTACAGCTGGATGGCCACAAGCTGGAAAAACCCGTCTGTGAAATTACTGAAGCTGATATCGATGTAACCATTGAGACCATCCGCAAGCAACGGCGTAGCTGGCATACCAAGGATACAGCATCGGTTGCGGGTGACAAACTGTTGATTGACTTCATGGGATTGATCGACGGTGTGGCCTTTGATGGGGGTAGTGCGGAGAATTATGAAGTAGAAATTGGTGCGGGAAAGGTACTACCGGATCTTGAGAAGGGTCTTGTCGGGCTTGTCGCAGGGGATGAAAAAATCATTGATGCCAGTTTTCCAGAAGATTATCAAAGCCAGGAAGTGGCGGGTAAAAATGCACAGTTCGAAGTTATTGTCCGAGAAATTTATGCCCCAAAATTGCCAGAGTTGGATGAGGACTTTGTGCACCTTTTTGGTGTGGAAGATGGACAGTTGGCAACGTTGCGGCAGGAAGTGAATAACAATCTGCAGCGCGAATATGAAGAACGACTTCGACAAGCCATGAGCGATCGAGTCATGCAGGCATTGTTGGAGTTAAACCCGATTGAATTACCGCGTCGTTTGGTTGAAGAAGAGCAGAACCGAATGCTGCAATCCAGCCAGCAGAAAATGGAGCGTGCGGGAATGCGAGCTTCGCAAGCACCGAAGCGTGATGAATTTGCCGAGGAGGCGAGCAGAAGGGTTCGGTTGGGTCTGATTTTGCGCGAAATTATTCAGATCAATGCAATAAAAGTGGATGCTGAGCGTATTCGTGCCCGTTTACAGGGTTTGGCAGCCAACTATGAAGACCCCGAGTCATTCATATCCTGGCATTACCAGGACAAGGATCGCATGGCCCAGATTGAAGGGATGGTGATGGAAGAACAGGTTATTGAAGAAATGCTAAAACAAGCTGAGGTTGAGGAGGTGAATACTCCTTTCAGTGAATTCATGGCATCAAAAGCGGTCTAAATCATTCAATCCGGCCCGATCGGGTCACTACACTCAGTTCACTACATGGATAGCATAGGAAACATAACGTGATAGACATAGAGCAATTACCCGGGGCCGGAATGGCCCGTAATGTCGGTTTGGTACCGATGGTGGTGGAAACTACCGGACGGGGCGAGCGGGCTTACGATATCTATTCGCGCTTGCTCAAGGAGCGAGTCATTTTTGCAGTTGGTGAAATTGAAGACTACATGGCCAACTTGATTGTTGCGCAGTTGTTGTTTCTGGAATCAGAAAACCCGGACAAGGATATTCATCTATACATCAATAGTCCTGGTGGCATGGTCAATTCCGGTATGGCAATTTATGACACCATGCAATTTGTCAAGCCCGATGTATCGACTGTATGCATCGGCCAGGCGGCCAGCATGGGCGCCTTGTTGTTGGCAGGTGGTGCAGGCGGCAAGAGGTTTGCTTTACCCAATTCCAGGGTTATGATTCACCAACCGCTAGGTGGTTTTCAGGGGCAGGCTACTGACATCGGTATTCACGCCCAGGAGATTCTCAAATTGCGAGATCGTCTGAATCAGATTATGGCGACCCACAGTGGCCAGGATATCCAGAAAATTGCCGAAGATACGGAGCGTGATAATTTTATGAGTGGACAAGAGGCGGTTGATTACGGCTTGATTGACGAGGTTCTGAAAAAACGAACGACGTTGGTCAGCAAATAATTTTACTATGTTGGCTTGCTAGAGGCACCTTTCAGTGGAAAATAGTATCCAATAGTGTACAGTTATGGACGAGCAGTGTTGTTTCTGGCGATAACGTTACGGCGTATGAGGTTGAGTCATGGCAGAGGACAAACATGATGGCAAGGGAGGCAAACTCCTGTATTGCTCATTTTGCGGCAAGAGCCAGCACGAAGTCAGAAAGCTGATTGCCGGGCCTTCGGTTTTTGTCTGTGATGAGTGTGTTGGTCTATGCAATGACATTATTCGCGAAGAGGTCAAGGAAGAAGAAGAGCAGGACGGCAAGTCCAAGTTTCCTAAGCCCAGTGACATCAAGGCGATACTGAATGACTATGTCATAGGCCAGGACAATGCCAAGAAAATTCTGTCCGTTGCTGTATACAACCACTATAAACGGATCGAGAATGCAGCGGCTGAAGATGAAGTGGATATCGCCAAGAGTAATATCTTGTTGATTGGACCCACAGGTTCCGGAAAGACTTTGCTGGCTGAGACTCTGGCCAGACAGTTGAATGTGCCATTCACGATAGCGGACGCTACAACCCTGACCGAAGCGGGTTATGTGGGTGAAGATGTCGAAAATATTATTCAAAAATTACTGCAAAAATGTGATTACGATGTCGATAAAGCACAGCTTGGCATTGTCTATATCGATGAAATCGACAAAATATCACGCAAGTCGGACAATCCTTCCATTACCCGGGATGTGTCTGGTGAGGGTGTGCAGCAAGCATTGTTGAAACTGATTGAAGGCACCATCGCATCCG
>DRJH01000032.1 GCA_011052285.1 Gammaproteobacteria bacterium | reverse complement strand
GTACGGTAATCCAGAACCTGCGCTTGATGTTTGCCGGCGATTTTTGATTTGTCAGATACCCAATGAAAGTTCTCCATGATCTCCTTGATACGAACTCCGTTATTCCCGTCTCTTCCGCCGGCGTGAGGCAGTATGTCTTCAGGTAAATGAATACAGGAAAACCCGCACCCGCTGCTCTATAGGTAAAATCGTCATCAGCAGCGTATTGCGGAAGACGTTTCTCATCATACAATCCTGTCTTCTTGAATACAGCTTCCGGTATCAAACACCCCCGCCCGCTGCAATGGGTCAACTCCCTCCATACTTCACCGCAATTATTTGCGCTACTGTCATCTTTTAACCGGCTATCAACTATGGGCAGTTTTATATCTTTTGCTGTTATCCAGTTTCTCCGCACGCCACCGCCATCCGGGAGGCACAGACCTGTATTAAGGTCAAATATGGGTGCCGTGACAATCGCATTTGGTTTGATACGGTGGGCTTCCACCATACGCTCCAGATAATTAGAGGGGAACTCAACATCGTTATTTTGCGTTAGTATCAGTTCTGCACCACTACGTAAAGCAACTTCTACAGCTTTGTTAACAGACTTTGTCCACCACCAGTTTCCATCGCCGTTTATATGATATATCGCCCCGTCTTTCATAGGGACTTGTGCGTCTGGGTCGATACCGGTACTGATATCTGCCAGCATTTTCCCGGTTCCATCCGTTGAGCCGTCGTCAACGATAAACAGTGTCCATGCCTTATACGTATTTTTCTTGAGACACTCTATAAAAATGTTCGTGTATTCCACTCGGTTATAAACCGGGACAATGATAGCCAGATCACTCATCCAGTGTGCCTGCCCAGTCTCTTGAGTACGGCTCCCGAAGTCCGATTCATGTCGAGCAATGCTGCACCCGCAAGGTACCATAACGAGGAAAACCGGTGACCTTGCAGTTTCTTCACGACTGCCTGCCGGTGAAGCACTTGCGAAAGGCCTTTCATGTTAACGTTCAAACGCGCAAGAGGCCCTTGTTTGTTCCATTTTTCCATAAACAGTTCGAACGGATAATCACTCCCTTTTCCCTGCATTTCTGCGCGTTCCATAGCATATCTGAGACCTGCTATAATGCGTGTCGAGTTGCGCCATGCAGTACTTGATGAATGCATTCTAACGTAATAAAGCTCTTCGCCCAGATTTGCCAATTTCCCGTGTGCGGATGCATCCAGAATAAATGCCCAGTCCTCACCGGCGCCGGTTACCACGTAGCCTTCTATCTCATCCAGTAGCACTTTGCGAAACATAACTGTAGCGTGACACATTGTGTGCCAGCCCTTCCTCATACCCCGAACAATCGCGTCATTAGACATTGGCAACTTACTGATATCAGGCAGCACGTTGTTGTCCGCGAAAAACCTGATTTGTGTCCCCACCATTATCACATCCCTGTTACCACGCAGATATTCTAGTTGTTCTTCCATTTTGCGCGGGGAACAGCGATCATCTGCATCCACCCTCATAATGTATTCGCCCTTACAGCTACGCAGCCATTTATTCAGGGCTTTGCCCAACCCCTTATTCGCCTGGTGTATTACCTTGACCCTTGGATCCAAAATGCTATCCAGGTAAACCGCGCCTTCATCGGTCGATCCATCGTCTATAATAATGAATTCAAAATCACTAAAACTCTGGGCAAGCACTGACTCAACCGCTTCCGGCAGATAGGGCCAGGCGTTATAGGCGGACATGAGTACTGATACTTTTGGGATGCTCATCAGGCACTATTCCTGGGTTTCATATCAATGCTGGCAGCGACTACAGAATCAGTACCCGCTATCAAGATTCGGTTATCTCTAAGGCCACTCTGCCTGATTCGGCAATTCTCGTGTATCGCGTTGTGGTTCCCTTTTTTCTGATCTGCGATCAAATACAAACGCAGCTGCAATTATCGCCATACTGACCGGCGTTATCACGTAGTATGATTCTCCGGCCAAAAATAGTATTACCATCCCGAATGCAGCAGAAGCTAACATAAAATCACCTAGCAATTTTTTGATGGCCCAGTAAAATGAGCCGAACAAAAACAAGCTAAAAGGCAAACCCATTACTGCCAGTGTTCTGGTAACACCATTGGAAGACCCCTCCTCTACGAACACTCTCCCTACCGAGGAAAATTCTTTCACATAGTTGTCGTAACCCACACCAAATATATGCTTTCTGAATATCTTAAGGTCTGTCATGCTGTCGTTGCTACGGGACCGGGCACTTCCGCCAGTTTCGAATTCGCCTGCGGTGAGGTAATCGTTGAGTTTGACAATAAATGTTGAATAAAACTGGGTAGAAAATGCACCAACGACCACGAAGAAAATCCCTATAATTACAATCTTTCCAGTAAAACTGGCAACCTGGCTCTTGAGTAGAAACAAGAAGAACATAACAGCGAATATCAAAAATCCGGTCGTAGAAAAAGCTGTTACCAATGTTGCCACCAAAATAGTGATGTAGACCCATATAGTACGGCTCCCGAAACTTGTCTTAGCAAAAAACAGCATGAACAGTGCCGCATTCAAGAAGACCTGGTATGCTCCGGGTTCGAAAAATATCGAGTTATTTCTTTCAATGTGCCAGGGAAACCTATACAGATAAAATATACCTTCGAAACCATATTCATCGACAGGCGGCAACTTACGGACCAATCCTTCAAACAAATAGAACTTGTCCGTCGTGTAGCCAAACAGACTTACTACCGCTAAAAACACAACTAACTTTATATATGTCTCCGTAAAACTCGAACCTACCGTTTTAAGTATAAAATACGCAATCAGTAACTTCATCAGTGCTGAAATTACTGAAAGTAAAGTAATCCCGCCGCCTGTATACAGACTTAACGAAAACAGGAAACCGGTAAAAACGATGGCATAAAACAGAAATCTGTCGCTGATCTTACGATCCGTGAACAAAAACCATGCAGTTAAAGCGACTAAAAAACCAAGAACAAGGTACTTATTGGCTGACAGATTAAATCGCCAGGTGCCGCTAAGAAATAGCAACAAGTACACTAACACCCAATTAATAACTACTCTCTGTGTGATCATGCTGGTTTGATAAATTCGGCGGCGCTCTCGATTTGCTAACTATGATAATTAATACAGGTTAAGACACGAAATATAGCATCTATTAACATGCAACACTCTGATAACCATAATTATTTATAATGTAAAATGGGCTTCCTGACCACCCGGCACCCCAGTCAGGTTATTTGGCATATTTCATGCCATACTAGCATGAGCAATTGAGTGTGAACGATATTTGTACCGTAGGGGGTTGTTGGGCACTGGCGAGCTGATTTCCTATCAAGTAAAATAAGCACTTAATTTTATTACAATAACCAGGATTGCGACATGCCAGACCGACACGCTAAGACGACCGATGGACAGCTTTCATCCGGGACAAATTCACAAACACTGGAAGTCTCTGTTGTGATGCCATGCCTCAACGAAAGCGAGACCTTGCAGGCTTGCATCCAGGAGGCCAGAAAGGCCATAGAGGATGCAGGAATATCCGGCGAAGTTGTTATCGCGGACAACGGCAGCACCGACGGCTCCCAAGCCATCGCAGAAAGCGCCGGCGCCCGTGTAGTAAACATCCCCCAGCGGGGTTATGGCAGCGCTCTCCTCGGAGGGATCATGGCGGCAAAAGGCCAATACATACTGATGGGAGACGCGGACGGAAGTTACAACTTCGGGGAGCTGCCACGCTTTGTTGAAAAACTCCGCGGCGGCGCAGAGCTGGTGATGGGATGTCGCCTCCCCAAAGGAGGCGGAACAATTATGCCAGGGGCCATGCCCTGGAAACATCGCTGGATCGGGAACCCCGTACTTTCCGGGCTTGGGCGTATTTTTTTCAGATCACCGGTCGACGATTTCCACTGTGGTCTGCGAGCATTCCGCAAGGATGCCATTGTGGGCCTGGATCTGCACTGCACCGGAATGGAGTTCGCGTCGGAGATGGTGGTTAAATCCACTTTCGCCCAACTGGAGATTGACCAGGTTCCCATCACACTACGCCCGGACGGACGCAGCAAAGCGCCTCATCTGCAGAGTTGGCGTGACGGCTGGCGGCACCTGCGTTTTATGCTGTTGCACTCGCCGAAGTGGCTGTTTCTCTTTCCTGGCGCACTTCTGACCCTGGTAAGCCTGTTAGGTTTCGTTACTCTTGTATGGGGGCCAGTGAAGATCGGCGGCCTGAATTTCTCCATCAACACGCTGCTCGTCTCCGCAATAGGCATGCTGGTTGGGTTCCAGACTTTGTTCTTCGCCGTCTATACGAAGGTGGTCGCCGTGCAACAAGGGGTGCTTAACCCTGACGCTCGTGTCAAAAAGCTGTTAAGCATGCCGTTGGTCGAGTGGGGATTGCTGGCTGGACTGGGCCTGGTGCTGGCCGGCGTTGCCGGTCTGATCGGAGCAGTACTGTACTGGCAGGCTGCAGGATTCGGAAATCTGCCTACCGAGCAGAGTCTCCGCATTGTTATTCCAGCCGTTACGTCAATTGCTATGGGGGTACAGTGGATGTTCTCCGGTTTCGCGCTTGCGGTTCTGGGCCTCAAGGTCAAGTGACGCCCGGCATCTCGAATACCAAATCATCTGCTATGGAAGTTGAATCGACCCGGCTGTCAGAACATGCGTCTACCTATCTCAGGTATTTATTCGTAGGTGCTGTCGTTGGCGTGCTCACCATTCTTCTGAGAGAGCTGTTCGCATTCATGCTGCCTGCGGACACTCCGGCTTACTATGCCCTCTCCGTCGTTATGGCATACGCAGTGGGTATTATTTGCAGCTACTATGGCCACCGCAATGTGACCTTCAGTGCGCGGGAACTGGTTAGCGGGCACGTCGGGGCTTTCACCCGTTTTAGCCTCATCGCCATCGCAGGCTTGCTGGCAACGACGATTATGTCGATGTCGATTCGGTACGGGTTACCGGTGGAGAGGCTGCTGGGTGAATACGCCGGAGGCTCTGCGTTTGCACTGGCCACTTTTCTGGCTTCAGTTCTCACCTATTCGCTAAACTCGACCTTCACGTTCAAAGAGCAAACTGATAGTTCTGACCACCACTAACCGGGCCCTTCATAAACGGAATAGTCGCGAGAATCACCAGAAACGGGATCAGGGGAATATGATACCTCGCAACCCCGAGTATCGGGAGGTGCGGCACGATGAAGATCCCTATAACGATGATCAAGGGAGTGATATTGAACCTCCGCCTGTAGCCGGAATACGTTCCCCAACCCGCAATTAACAACAATGGCCCGACCAGCGCCATATTCAGATATGTGGCACTCGAGGATTTTCCCAGGAACCAGAATCCGCCGAAGTTCAGAATACAACTCTTCAGCAACAGGGTCGGATCGGCCTTGTATTCGTCAACTACAAGCTGGAACAGGTGACGATCGAAGTTGACTTCGTCT
>DRJH01000031.1 GCA_011052285.1 Gammaproteobacteria bacterium | reverse complement strand
TTCTCTACAAGGTCTTTGGCAAAGGCCGGCATACGAATTTTTCAACCCTGTTGTATCTAGCCATGGGCTGGTTGGTGGTCATAGCCATCAAGCCCTTGTGGCAGAGCATGCCGGGATGGGGCCTGTTCTGGCTGGCAGCCGGTGGTTTGGCCTATACCATCGGTGTCATCTTTTACGTGCTTGACGATCGGGTCCGCTACAGTCACTTTATCTGGCATTTGTTTGTTCTGACCGGCAGTGCCTGCCATGTTATCGCAGTCCTCTACTATTCCGGCTGACGAGTGCTTGCTGACATAGTGCCAGCAGGGTAAGGGCAAACAGCAGCCAGAGTAGGGACGCGGGAATTGTGCGAGCGGTTTTGATCAGTAGCTTGCCGGTGCGACTGCCGCGGCGAATGGATTTTGCCAGCAGGCGGATATTGCTGCCATCAGAACTGATTTTTGGGATCAACGTACCCCGGCTCAGGCGGGTGACCACATAACTGTCGCGACGACTGATGCTCGCTGCCTTGGCCAGTCTGGTCATAGCTTGAGGGGTATCGATCCATTTCATCACGCCACTGATCCCGGCAGGTCCCATACGCCGGGCTGCGTTGGCAAACGAATCGATGAACTGGCCGGTCTGGCGATATTCCCCGGCTTTGAGTTGCCGGGCCAGGATACGGCTGAGTTTGGGGCTTAAGCGTCGGCTACGGCGCAGGGTTTTAAGCAGGGCTGGAGCCCAATGCAGTTGTGGAGTCAGGGTAGCAGCCAGGCCGACGGTCGACAGACCAACAACCAGACCGTCGGTTTCCCGGCCCTGAGCCGCATTCCAGCCTTGTACCAGTAAATCGCGGATATCGCCGATGACAAACATATCGAGGCTAATGGTGCCCAGCAGACTGGCGCCGTCGACCGGTTTCCCGCTGACCGCACCGCGAACAAAGCTTCGCAGGTTATGCCAACGGTCGGCAATCTTGGCATCGGCCTGTTGGCGCAAATCCATGGCAGTCTGTCTGCGACCATTCTGTGGGTGCTCTGCAGCAAAATCTGCGAGCATACGCACTTCCGGCCAGCGGTTTTTCTGCGCCAGACTTTTCGCTTCGCTCAGGGCATCGGTTTCGAGTAACAGTGCCGGATCCTGTTGCTGCAAGTAAAGGGCAGCAGTGAGTAGAAGCAACAAGCTGAGCAGTATGCCCCGGTAGAGCAGGCGCAGTCGCATGGAAGTGATGGGTTAGGAATTAGAGGGTTTGTGTGGCCGTGGCAGGGGGACAAAGCCCGGAGTGTGTTGACGGTATTGTTGGTATCCTGGGTGCTGATGAATCATGCGTTGTTCTTCCAGGCGTGAGCCGATGATGAAATAGACGCAGATCACCAGCGTGAACTGCAGGCCAACCTGAGTCTGTGTGGGGTCGGCAAGCAGAAACAACATGGCGCCGCTGTACATGGGATGGCGCAGGTAGTGGTAAATGCCCTTGACGATAAACGGATCATGGGTTTCCCTGGGACGTTTCAGCCCCAGGAAAGCAGCGCCATCGATGGGTAGGAAGGAAGCCAAAGCAATGCCTGCACCAAGCAGTTGAAGCCCTCGAAACAGATAGCGAGCACTGCCGTCGAACTCATAAAGTGGTGCATCCGGGAGCTGGCGGATATAGAAGACCCACAAGCCGGTCAGAAGAATGGCGAGCAAGGTGTAGAGCAGGCGATAGCGGGGCTCGATAAGCCCCTTTTGATAGCACCAGTGTTTGACGAACTGCGAGGCCAACAGGCTGTGGATCAGTGCGAAAGCCAGACCGCTTAACCAGATCTGGGCAATGATTATAGCGCTGTTATCCATAGGGGTAGCCTGAGTTCTGGTGGTTCCAGCTCACAGCCAGCTGGAGATCAAGGTGAGTACGGGTCTGATTAAAACGGCAGTGGCAACTCGGGATCAACACCTGACAGCAGGGCGCGGAATTGCTGCATAATTGTTTCCAGGCCCTGCTCGGTGCTGGCTTCGAAGCGCAGTACCAGTATAGGTGTGGTATTGGAAGCACGGACCAGGCCGAAGCCATCCTCAAAATCAACCCGAATACCGTCGATGAGGCTGACCTTGCCAGCCGGGAAATCTGCTGCGGCGGCCAGTCGATCCATGAAGGCATGGTGGTCACCGTCCGCAAAATGGATGCGCAATTCAGGGGTATTGATGGTGTTGGGAAGGCTGGCAAAGACTTCCTGTGGCACGCTGTTTGCCCTGGATAGCAGCTCCATCAGCCGACAGCCGGCATAAAGACCGTCATCGAAGCCGTACCAGCGTTCACTGAAAAAGATATGTCCACTCATCTCTCCTGCCAGGGCGGCGCCGCTCTCACGCAGGGCTTTTTTGATAAAGGAATGGCCGGTTCGGGACATGGTCGCTTTACCTCCTGCATCGTGGATGACGTTGGGCAGTTGTTGGGAGCATTTGACGTCGTAAATAATTTCGGCACCGGGCTGGCGTTCCAGGACATCGCGGGCGAACAGCATCATCTGCCGATCTGACCAGATGATCGTACCGTCGGGCGTGACCACTCCAAGGCGGTCTCCGTCACCATCAAAGGCAATGCCGAGTTCAGCACCACAGGACTGGACTTTTGCAATCAGGTCCTGTAGATTTTCCGGCTGACTGGGGTCTGGGTGGTGGTTGGGAAAATGACCATCGACTTCACTGAACAGTTCTGTGACCTCACAGCCGAGACGCCGAAACAGCTGCGGGGCTACCGCACCGGCAACACCATTGCCGCAATCCATAACGATGCGCATCAATCGGGTCATTTTGACGTCATCGGTGATTCGGGTCATGTAGCGCTCGATCACCGATTCCCGGCGAATTTTCCCTTCACCGTGGTGCAGGTTCCGTTCCAGAATACGCTGGCGGATGGTCTGAATGGCCTCCGCGGCCAGGGTTTCTCCACCGATCATCATCTTGATGCCGTTGTAGTCCGGCGGATTATGGCTGCCGGTCAGGGCCAGGCCGGAACCGGAACCAAAATATTGGGCGGCAAAATACACCACCGGGGTGGGCACCATGCCGATATCGATGACATTACAGCCACTGGCAGCAATACCCTCCATCAATACCGCCTGCAGCCTGGGGCCGGAAAGTCTGCCGTCACGGCCGACTACGATGCTATGGATGTCCTGTTCATGGGCGATACTCCCCAACACATGGCCGATGTCCCTGATCGCCTTTTCGGTAAGGGTTTTATCGACCACGCCACGAATGTCGTAAGCCTTGAAGATATCTGCTGCCAGTTCAGTCATAGTTGTACTCGAGAGCAAAGGTGGATGGAACTACGGGAAGTAAATCAGGTTCACAGGTGATTGTACAGGGGGCTTCGTTAATTGGCCTTGTGGATGGCTCTTTTATCCACTGCAAGTGCAGCTTCATGAACCACCTCGGCGAGTGTAGGATGGGCATGGATAGTGCGTGCCAGGTCTTCGGAGGAGGCCGAGTATTCCATCGCCAGTACGGCTTCTGAAATCAATTCAGAAACGTTTGGGCCGATCATATGCACTCCAAGGATACGATCGGTTTTCTGGTGGGCAATAATTTTCACAAAGCCGCTAGTGTCTTCCATGGCACGGGCCCGGCCGTTGGCTGCGAAGGCAAACTGGCCTGTCTGGAAGGGGATATTCTGCTCGGCCAGGCTGTGCTCAGTCTCTCCAACCCAGGCCACCTCAGGATGGGTGTAGAGGACCGCAGGAATGGTTTTATAATTGACATGACCGGGCTTGCCGGCAAGGATTTCGGCGACGGCCACGCCTTCTTCGGAGGCCTTATGGGCCAGCATCGGGCCGGTGACCGTGTCTCCGATGGCATAGACCCCGGGCGCACTGGTTTGCCAATGGCTATTGATTTCGATAAAACCGTGCTGATCCAGTTTCACTCCACTGGATGGATCCAGTGCCCCGGCGCCGCAGGGTCGACGGCCGACGGCCACAATCACCCGGTCGGCCACCATGGACTGGCTGCCCTTCTGGTCATCATAATGCACAGTGACCTTATCCCCGAGTACTTTACTGCCGGTGACTTTGGTGCCCAGGAGGATATCCAGGCCAAGGCGTTGCAATTGTTTTTGAGCTTCGCGGGCCACGGCCCGGTCGGCCATCGGTAGAAACTCCTCCAGTGCTTCCAGTACAGTGACTTTGGCACCAAGGCGGCGCCAGACGCTGCCTAGCTCAAGGCCGATCACTCCGGCACCGATGACGACCAGGTGTTCGGGCACCTCGGTAAAAGCCAGTGCGCCACTGGAATCGACCACATACTGATCATCGGTTTTGGCGACGGGTATTTCGATCGGTGCGGAGCCGGCGGCAATGATGACCTGCTTGGCCTGCAGGGTCTGGATTACCTGCTGTTGCTGGTCCCGGACCTCAACATGGCGATCTGCCAGCAGGGTCGCTCGACCATGCAGCAGAGTCACTTTATTGGCCTTGAATAATTGTTGAATGCCGCCGGTGAGTATTTTCACGATCTTATCTTTTCGTGCCAGCATTTTCCCAATATCGATGCTGGGGTTTTCAACACTGATGCCGTGTGCTGCCAGGCTGTGATTGAGGCGATAAAACTGCTCCGAGCTTTCCAGGAGTGCCTTGGAGGGAATGCAGCCGACATTCAAACAGGTGCCACCCAGCGAAGCTTTACCCTGGGCATTCTCCCAGGCATCGATACAGGCTGTATTCAGGCCAAGCTGAGCACAGCGGATTGCAGCGACATAGCCACCAGGGCCAGCACCGATAACGACTACATCAAAATTTAAGGCATCAATATTTTGGACATCAACAGTAGATGGCATGGCTTGTTCCTGTGTAAATCAGATGTGTAGCAGCAGGCGGGCAGGATCTTCCAGTGAATCCTTGACGGTGACCAGAAAGCGCACGGCTTCACTGCCATCGATAATACGGTGGTCGTAGGTCAGGGCCAGGTACATCATCGGCCGAATCACCACCTCACCTTGTTCGGCCATCGGACGGGCCTGGATCTTGTGCATGCCCAAAATGGCGCTTTGCGGTGGGTTGAGGATAGGCGTGGAAACCAGTGAGCCAAATACACCACCGTTGGTGATGGTAAAAGTACCACCGCTGAGTTCATCCAGAGACAGGGTGCCGGCTTTGGCTTTGTCACCGAAGTTACGGATACCGCTCTCGATGTCAGCGAAGGTTTTTTGATCCGCATCGCGCAGCACCGGTACCACCAGACCGCGCGGTGAAGCGACGGCAATACCGATATCATAGTAGTCATGATAAACCCGGTCGCGGCCATCGATGGAAGCATTGACGGCTGGAAAACGCTGCAGGGCCTCAATACAGGCTTTGACGAAAAAAGACATGAAGCCGAGTCGGGTAGCGTGCTGTTTTTCGAAGGCATCTTTGTATTTCTTGCGCAAATCCATGACTGCCTGCAAATTGACTTCATTGAAGGTGGTCAACATGGCGGCAGTATGCTGAGCCTCAACCAGACGGCGGGCAATGGTTTGGCGCAGGCGGGACATGGGTTCACGACGCTCTGTACGTCCTGCTTGCAGGGTTGGCAGATCAGGTGTTTGTGGAAATGTGGCAACTGGTGTCTTGACAGCAGTGGGTGGAGCGGTAGCCTTAGGTTTCGTTGATTGTTCCAGCAGGGTCAGGAGATCTTCCTTGGTAGCACGGCCGTCTTTTCCCGAGCCTGCGACCGAGGCCAGGTCAATGCCATGTTCGGCGGCCAGATGACGCACTGCCGGCCCTGGGTCCCTGGCCTCGCTGCTGACAGTGGAGCCACTTGCAGTTGACGATTCGGTTGCCGAAT
>DRJH01000030.1 GCA_011052285.1 Gammaproteobacteria bacterium | reverse complement strand
TGTTTACACCGCCAAAGAAGATGGCAGCATGGCAGAATACGATCATATTCCTGGTTTGCAAAAACAATTGCTGCGTCAACCCAAGGGGCTACCCTCTTTGCGCATTGATGAGTCGATCAAGAAACTGGATGATATTTCTGCAGTGCTTGATGCCGACACAGATACCTTGCTGTCGTTATTTCGGGTGGAAGGCTACAACCCTGAACCGGCCATCAATTTCAAGGTCGCCGTGTAATGATGCAACAGATTTCGGCTATTGTTGCCATGTCGGAGAATTATGTTATCGGGGTGGACGGCGTACTACCGTGGCATTATTCCGGAGACCTGAGGCGCTTTAAAGAGGTGACTTTGAACAGCACCATCATCATGGGGCGACGGACCTGGCAATCGATCGGTTGTCGTAAGCTGCCACAGCGGCGCAATATGGTGATCTCAGGCCAGTCTCAGGCGGGTGTTGAGACGTTTGACTCGCTGGTTGTGGCGTTATCTTGTTGTGACGGACTGATTTGGTTGATTGGTGGTGCAGCGCTTTATCACAGTGGTTTGCCTTTGTGTCAGCGTATTGATGTCACCTTTGTTCCGGGTATCATTGAGCACCCGTCTGCGGTCTATTTTCCAGAGTTGAACACCCACGATTGGCAAGCAGGAACCCGCCAGCCTCACCCCTATGAAGTGGATTTGAGTTATTGTGTCTATACGCGCATAACACAACCCACGCATGGTCGGAGACTGGTATGAAAATAAATGCGAATGGCATAGAGCAGTTTTATGAATTGAGTGGTAAGCCTGGGGCGCCAGTGGTGGTGCTGAGCCATTCTTTGTCTTCGAGTAACATGATGTGGGCACCACAGTTGATCCAACTTGAAGAGCATTTCCAGGTGCTTCGTTATGACGTTCGAGGTCACGGTCGGAGTGGCGTGCCATTGGGTGAATACAGCCTTTCTCAATTGGCTGTCGACGTCATCGGGCTGCTGGATGCCCTGGCAATTGAACATGTTCATTTTGTTGGTTTGTCGATGGGGGGAATGATTGCCCAAACATTGGCCCTGCAGTACTCGCAGCGACTGTGCAGTGTGGCACTTTGTGACACCATGGCCAGAATTCCTGTATCCACACAGGCTGCCTGGACGCAGCGGATTGAGGCAGCGCAACGTGACGGTATGGCATCCCTGGCTGAGGCCACTATTACACGTTGGTTCAGTGCAGATTTTATCGCCAAAAACCCTCCGATCCTGCAGCAAATCAAGCAACAAATCTGTATGACTCCAGTCGCTGGCTTCATCGGCTGTTGTCATGCCATTAGCCGTCTCGATCAGCTTGAACAACTGGCATCAATCTCCTTGCCGGTGCTGATCATGGTGGGTGATCGTGATCCCGCCACGCCACCGGCAGAAGCAGCGGCGATGCATGCTCAGATTACCGACTCCCACCTGGTTACTTTGGAGGGGGCACTTCATTTGTCGAATGTTGAGCAGGCCACTGTGTTTAACCAGCGGCTGCTGCAATTTCTTTTACGGCAGCTGTAAGGAAAAAGGGCTCTGACCCCTTTTTCCTGACCCCTTTTTCTGGCCCTTTACCGCTGTTATTTTATTCCTTGCACATAAAGTGCCAGAGCTTTGATCTCCTTGGCAGACAGACGAAAGGCTATTTCCTGCATGATGGAATTGTCGCTGGTCCGCCTGCTGGCCTTGAAGGCGAATAGCTGTTTTTCAATATACGCAGCATGTTGGCCCGCCAGCCTGGGAAAATGGGGCATCACTCCTTTGCCATCGGGCGCGTGACAGGCCATGCAAGGGGATACACTGAGTTTTTTGTGACCACCACGAAATATTTTTTCACCATAGAGTGCAAGTGGCAGGTCGGCTTTTTTGACCGAACCGGTTACTCCGGGTTGGCTGGAAAAATAGGCATCCAGATCAGCCATATCTTGTTTACTGAGTTTAGCAGCCATGCCCGACATAATCGGAAATTTGCGTGCGCCACTTTTGAAATCCGCAAGCTGCTTGGCGATGTAGCCTGGAACCTGGCCGGCCAGGATCGGGTATTTGTCCCTTGTACTGCGGCCACCCTGGCCATGGCAGCTCATACATACCTTGGCTTTTGCAGGGGCTACTGTCAGCTCAGCAGCAGCATAGGCTGCACTGCCCATCATCATGATGATCGTCAATAGCCCCAGTATTGCCTGTTTTTGCATCTCCAGTCTCCGTTAGTTTGTTTATATTTGCAGGGGGGGGGTCATTTGGAAATTTATTGTTTCAGTATCGCAATTCCCTTTAGCAGATTCAGGGCTTCTCGCAGCTGAAAGTCAGTTCTGGTAGATTTTGCAACAGGGCGTTTGCGCTCTTTTGGTGGAGTGGAGTTGTTTTGCAGATGACCTTTCAAATCTACTTCATGGACGGCATTGGCGGTATTCGTATTGGATTTGCCAAGTTTGAGGTCGTTAACGACAATATCCGGAACAATTCCCTGGGCCTGAATGGATCGCCCACTGGGAGTGTAATAACGTGCAGTAGTCAGCTTGACTGCAGCACCATTGCCGAGCGGGATGATGGATTGAACGGAGCCCTTACCGAAGGTTTTGGTGCCCATGATCACGGCTCGGTGTTGGTCCTGCAGGGCGCCGGCCACAATTTCGGACGCTGATGCTGAGCCGCTATTGACCAATACGACCATAGCAGCACCGGCAAGTACA
>DRJH01000029.1 GCA_011052285.1 Gammaproteobacteria bacterium | reverse complement strand
TTCGCACGGAGAATGTGAGCATATAGGTCATATGTGACCATTCGAGTACGAACACACGCCGTAATGGGACAAAAGATGAATACGCTGAATCGTTACGATTTTCTTTACATATGACCAGCTTTCACCTCACCATGCAATATGCCCTCAAATCTACCTTCCCTCGCGACGGTTCCTATTCTCGGCCAGCCTCCAGAGACACGCAAAACCTTAGCACGTTCCCACTGCCCCTGCCATATGAAATACCTATGAGCTGCTTATGTCCTTATTCCCAAAAAATTCTAGCGGGCTTATGTCACTCCGAAACAACAAGCAAATCTACCTTGTGATTGGCAGATGAAACCGCTGACAAATTGAAACTCTTAGCAGCACTCACTGTCGCGCTTTACAAACAAAAAAAGGGGGCGCCAAGCGCCCCCAACATATTCGCCCGATGAATTAGGCGGTATCTGCGTCAACAATTCCCCGGCGGGTAAAGGACATGGCACGCATATCCTTCTTGTAGGGTGATACACCGATCTTTCTCACCTTGGCAATGGCCATCTTATAGTTCCAGTTGCCGGATATTGAATCCGGAACTGCTGCCGTCAAAGCATTAGCCTGCGACCGATGGTCATTGAAATCGGTGAACAAGACGCCTTTTTTAATGTCCGGCGTGACCACCGCAATGGCTGTTATCGCACCCTTGGTCAGCTCGATGTGACCATTTTTCATCAATCCGGCAAACTGATAATCACTGCCTTTGACACCCAGGATGGTCTCCTTGACAACCGGCACCCGGTCCGAATACAGCACCACCCGATCGCCAGACTCAATACCCCGCTTTTTGGCATCATCCGGGTGGATTTCACACCAATTTTCCGGCCATTTTTGCATGATATAAGGTCTCCTGAAGTCATCAAACTTCGACTGCCAGACCTCATTGGTTCGACCATTGGACATCCACAACTCCCCACTACCATCACGCGGTTTCAACCAGTTCCACAGATCTGAATGCAGTGACCAGCGGAACTTCTGAAGATTCTGCTTGCCGGTCTGGGAGTTGAAATGGGTGGTTTTTTTGGAGACTATATTTGCCCCCGATGACAAAACATCTATATTATCAACATAGTGGGCGATATCCTGTGGGTCATCACTTTTGCCAAGCCGGGACATCAGTTCCGTATCGTGCAGTCGTTTCGATCCAAACAACTTGCCGTCGACATAGAATGTGGGACCTTGAATACCATCGGAACCCAGCTCACGGAACTTCTCGTGCAGGGTCTTGCCTTCGGCATGGGCGGCAACCTTAACCATATGATAGGCCTTGCGTCCCTTGCGCGAACTCCGTGACATCGCCTCGGCTACATCATTAGAGTTCTTCCAGTCATAGTCGCCGCTGGCATTATAACCCATGCGCTTGGCCAGCTCAGCGATAATCCACCAATCCGGCTTGGCATCACCCGGTGCATCGTAGAACTTCGAATACAGGCGTAGACGACGCTCCCCATTGGCCCGCAGAAAATCTTCCTCACCCCAAGTCGCTACCGGGAAGACGATATCAGCATAGCGGGAACCGATCGGATCACGCAGGTAGATGTCCTGATTAATGACCACCATTCCACCGGAATCCATACGTGCTTTCAGGGTCTTGATAATCTCTTTTTTATCAAAAGAGCTAACCTGGTTCGGATTGCTGATGATCAGTTCATCAAATCGCCGTTGCAGCGACTGGGTCCCGCTCATGGAGGTCAACCAAGTGGTGCCGATGACATGTGCGAAGCGGGTATGACCTGAACGCGTCCAGACATCTACATTCAGTTTCAGGCGCCGACGCCCTGGCACCTTCTGCGGGCTCTTGTTGGTCGGAAAACGACCACCACCCTGACCTCCGCGTTGATGACCACCCATACGACCGACCATCTGCCCCGGACGACCACCAGCACCGACAGTAATTCCCAATGCTGCAATGGCGTTGGTGTTAACCGTGTTGGCTGACCAATACAGGCCTTTTTCGACCACGATCGTTGACTTGACCCGGGAACCGTCAGCCTTGGGCTTGGCCAGCATTTCCGCCGCCTTAGCGATTTTCTCTGCAGCGACGCCCGACATTTCGGCCGCAGTGGCCAACTCGTACTCTTTCTGCGCAAACAGCCACTTCTTCCACTCTTTAAAACTCTTGGGCTGGAATTTACCCCAGGTGGTACGCCACTGCCAGTTGGTATTACGCGTACCCTGGCCAAACCCTGAGGAGGTCTCCCAGTTATTATTGAGCCACTTTTTCATCCATGCAGTATCTTCCCAACCCTTTTCATAGATGATGCGCATCATCGCACCCAACACTAGTGAGTCGGTACCAGGTGTAACATCCAGCCACAAACCACCATTGGCTTCAGCATAGGCCACACCGGCACTACGCCGGGGTAGCATATAGATGACTTTATGCCCATCTTCGATACCAGGTTTAATATACTGGGTGAAGGCAATGGTCTTGGTCTCATATGGATCGGTACCAGCAATCAGTAGAGTTTCCGCATCCCTCAGATCATCGTAGGCAAAGCCAAAGTTGTCGAAGCCAGCATCACGGAAGCCTGGTGTCGACGGATAGTGCCCCGGATTGTCATGGTCCGAATAGTTGGGGGTGACGATATTACGCCAAGCTAATTTACGGAAGGCGTAGGTGTTTTCCATATATTGGTAGGAGTTGGCTTTGAAACCGTAAGCCAATGGTCCGTAACGATCAATGGCATATTTTCCCACCTCAGCCGCCACTTCCAGTGCCGTGTTCCAGTCGACTGGCAGCAGAGTACCCATAATCC
>DRJH01000028.1 GCA_011052285.1 Gammaproteobacteria bacterium | reverse complement strand
CAGTGTTCCTTTCCAGGATACAGGCAGGGCTAAAAACAACGTGTCCAGTCGCGCATCGTCAAACCCTTCTCCAATATAACGCCCGGTTGCAAGAACCAACCGTTCTTCATCATCTGGGATGGTTGCCAGTTGACTCAAATCATCACGGCGTTTTTTTGCACTTCTACCTCCCTGCAGGACAACCAGATTGCGTGTGAATTTACGCAATCTGTCGGCGAAGTATTCCAGGTGTTCTTTGCGCTCCGTGAGTAAGATCGGTGAACGGCCTTCCTCAAGTGCCTGCAGGACGTCATCGAATATCAGATTATTACGTTGCTTGTCAGCGGTTAGCCGCCGGTAAATCTCCTGAATACGCAGGTCGCCGTCGTTATCGAGACATAATCCAGTCTCACGGATGATCAGGTTGTGGTTGAAGGGACGGTGTGCTGCCATATTGTTGGAGCAAGGTCGCGAGTTCATCCTGACATCCTCGGGGCAAGGCGATGTGCTTGGGAAACTCCTCGGCGCAGCTGATCACCCGTGGCGTCAATGCCATGGTCCGCCTGGTACCCACTTTGCCCTGAAGTTTTGATCTTGGGTCAAAGCCTGCGTTGGTGGAATAAGGAACGTGTCCAAAAAACGGCAGACGTCCGCCAATGATAGCGGAGTGGTGATGAGTCTGCCCTTGCGCAGGAAGGCGTTCCACTGCGTGTTCTTTTGTGCGTCTTCATAGAACTCTGAACTGAGCCCGGATGTGGTGTGTACCGGCAACGGTGTACGACGACGCGAGAAGGTATTGCGGATCGCTTCGGAGAGTATCAAACCGTCGAAGTCGAACTCGCGGGCGATGACCCAAAGATCGTAGAAGTCTTTCATCCGGCTATTCGCCATACCCAGGTTGACCAATGCCTGGTACTTCTCCGCCACCACGGTCTCACGTGGATATGCCCTCAAGTGTGGTGCAGAGTTACCCAGCAGAGTGGGGTATTCGATTTCTTTCGCCTCGGGCGTCACGGCGTCACCGTAACCAATGTCGGCCTGAATCCGCACCCGGGCACCGGCCAGGTCACCGAATAGCCTCACCCGTATGCCACCGTATTCCGTCTCATCGCGGATTGCTTCGACTTGTACGCTGTCAGCTCTCAGTACCAGGCCATCATCCTCGACGGGGATGCCACAGAGTTCACGAAAGATTGCCTGCAGACCTGCTTCGCTGCTGTCGCCGAAGCCCAGAAAATCCACATCGCGTGTCGGGCGGTGCGTCTGGTCACCCCACAGTATGAACAGCATCGCACCCTTCAGGATGAATCGGTCCCGATAATTGGACTGGCTCAGGCGGTACAAGAGACGTTCCAACCCATATCGTGTGAGGATCAACTGAAAATCCTCACCCCGTTCTCGTGCCAGCGTCAGCAAACGGTCACGCACCGAGGCCGCAGTATTTTTTCCACGTTTATCATTCATGTCACGAGCGATTCCAGGTAGGGCCGCATAACATTTCGGACGCGGCAGATGTCGGCATAATGCCAAAGGTCATCCATGGTGCAGCGCCGTGCCCGCCAACAATCCCTGAGTGCCTCGATCGCTACATCCAGTCCGATCTTGTTCCGGTATTTGAAACAATCGGTGACGGTCTTGGCAGGGGAATAGACTTTCACGGTCACCCCCTCGATTTGGTGTTCCTCGATCCCGGCACTGAGCGTGGCCTGGGAGAAGCGTGCGATACGTAGCGGTGGGTATTCCAGGCTCGGCCGCCAGGCCTTTTCGCCGATGGCCAGCCAGACTTCAAACGGCGCCTGGGTCGTAAGGTTGTGAAAGCGCAGGGCGGACAGCAGACAGACCACACCCTTGGGTACACGTTTGCAGGCTTCGGCCAGCGAGTGGTGCTCGGTCGCGTTACTCTCCGGCAGGACATAGAGCCCCCGGCCGATCCGCTGCAGTTTACCGGCAGCACAAAGACGGCTGAGGTAGGTCCGGGGGATGCCGTAGGGACCCAGATCCCGCGGACGCAGAACACCTAGTTTCCTGATCAGTTCCAGGACCTTGTCCGTCTGTGTGGTTTGGCTAGCCATGATATCAGGGATGTTACAATACATAGGGTGATATTCACAACAACCGATGTATTGTAACATCCCTGAGGGGCCGGCTGTGTGGGTTCCAAGCTGTCCAATAGATGGCGCCAAATAACCCCAAATATTGGCAAATAAGGCCAAATAAGCCGATTTTATTGGACAGCGGGAAGCGCATAAAATCATTGAATTACAACAGGATACGCGGATTCAGGCGGAACACTACGAACCAGGCGGTCACACGTTCGAATCGTGTCGGGCGCGCCAAATTTCACTTTCAGTCAAGCGGTTATCGTCTCAGGCGGTAGCCGCTTTTTGTTTCAACCACACCAGTGCGGGAGTTTTCTCCGCACGCCCGGTTGAGTACCAACAAACATTCTTCACCGTTTTTCACCCGATCCTCCGGGAGGATGAAGACACTGGTATCCAGCTCGGGCACCGGAACCTCCCATTCCCAGCGCAGGCCACACACTTCTTTT
>DRJH01000027.1 GCA_011052285.1 Gammaproteobacteria bacterium | reverse complement strand
AGTTACCTGGAAAATATTGATTCACCTGATGATCTGCGACAACTGCCCGAGCAGGTCCTGCCTGACCTCGCCAAGGAGTTACGGCATTTCCTGATTCAGACGGTATCCCATACTGGCGGTCATCTGGCTGCCGGCCTGGGCACGGTGGAACTCACTATTGCCCTGCACTATGTATTCAATACCCCCGAGGATCGCCTGGTCTGGGATATCGGCCATCAGGCCTACCCACACAAGATCCTGACCGGCCGCCGTGAACAAATGGCCACACTGCGACAACAACATGGCTTATCCGGCTTCCTGAAGCGTTCGGAAAGTGCATACGATGCCTTCGGTGCCGGCCATTCCAGTACTTCTGTCAGTGCCGCGCTGGGTATGGCAGTAGCAGCCGCAAGAAATGACTCCAACCGACAAATTATTGCGGTTATCGGAGATGGTGCCTTGACCGCAGGTATGGCCTATGAAGCCCTCAACAATGCCGGAGCCATGGATGCCGATTTGCTGGTTATCCTGAATGACAATGACATGTCGATTTCCAATAATGTCGGTGCCATTTCCAGCTATCTGGCTCGTGTTCTATCCGGTAAAACCTATACCAGCGTCCGTGAAGGCAGTAAAACGGTACTTTCCACCTTGCCTCCGATCCGTCGCCTGGCGCAGCGATGGGAAGAACACATGAAGGGCATGGTCATGCCCGGTACGCTGTTCGAAGAGCTGGGCTTTAACTACATCGGTCCCATTGATGGCCACAATCTGGCGGTGCTGGTGCCCACCTTGCAAAATATGAAGGCCATGCACGGACCACGTTTCCTGCATGTTGTCACCCGCAAGGGCAAGGGCTATAAACCGGCAGAAGGAAACCCCATCGCTTACCATGGTGTTTCCCCGTTCGACCCGGATACTGGTAAGGTGGGCAATGGTAGCGGTGCACTCACCTATACCAAAGTCTTCGGTGACTGGCTCTGTGACATGGCGTCCAAGGACCCGAAACTGATCGCAATCACCCCTGCTATGGGTGCCGGCTCCGGTATGATTGAATTTTCCAGACAGTTTCCAGATCGGTTTTTTGATGTCGGTATCGCCGAACAACATGCCCTGACCTTTGCTGGGGGACTTGCCTGCGAAGGACTTAAGCCGGTGGTGGCGATTTATTCGACATTTTTACAACGTGCTTACGATCAACTGATTCACGACCTGAGCATTCAGAATCTGAATGTAATGCTGGCTATAGACCGTGCCGGTCTGGTCGGAGCCGATGGCTACACCCATGCCGGAGTTTTTGATTACTCCTTCCTGCGCTGCCTACCCAATATCACGATTTATGCCCCTGCCGATGAAAATGAATGTCGGCAAATGCTCTATTCCGCCTACATTCGGACAGGTGTTACTGCTGTCCGTTACCCGCGTGGCAGTGGGCCGGGTGTGACCGTTAGCTCCAAAATGCGGGAAATACCGGTTGGCAAAGGGCAACTCCGTCTTCAGGGGCGTGACATTGCTATCCTGGCCTTTGGTACCATGCTGGCCCCGGCTTTAACCGCAGGGGAAAGACTCGGTGCCACGGTCGTCAATATGCGCTTTGTCAAACCCTTAGATGAAGCACTCATCGCCTCCTTGGTAGCAAGCCACGATTTTATGGTGACCATTGAAGAGAATGCCCTCATGGGTGGTGCAGGCTCAGCGGTCAATGAATACCTTGCAACGCTCAGCAGCCATGTGCAAATGCTCAACCTCGGTCTACCGGACCATTATGTCGAACACGGCACCCAGGTCCAGCAACTGGCCTCATTACGTCTCGATACGGACGGCATTGAACAGAAGATTCGTAGCACCTTTGGTCGGGAACTCACACGCTTGACCGAAACTGCCTCCTAGGAGGCTGTCCGAGATTCATTCTTATCCCCTGCTTTATACCCTCTGCGTAACCACCCCGGAGTACACCATGCAAAACGCAACATCTGAAACCATTGATACTATTGATGACGTTCAGGGCCGTCCTGATAGCCGTCACATCGCGATTGACAAGGTCGGCGTCAAGGATGTCCGCCATCCGGTCAAGGTCAAGGACCGCAGCAAAGGGGAGCAACACACCATTGCTGTATTTAACATGTATGTCAGCCTGCCACATAATTTCAAGGGCACACATATGTCACGTTTCGTCGAGATCCTGAATCAAAATGAGGAAGAAATTTCCATCACTTCTTTCAAATCCATGGTCAGGGAAATGACCGAACGACTGGAGGCTGAAACCGGTCACATCGAAATGCGTTTTCCCTATTTTATCTGCAAAACTGCACCGATTACGGGCGTTACCAGCCTCATGGATTATGAGGTCACCCTGACCGGGGAACTGAACAAAGGCCTACACAAAACCGTTATTAAGGTACTGGTGCCGGTTACCAGTTTATGCCCCTGCTCCAAGGAAATTGCAGATTTCGGCGCACACAACCAGCGCTCACATGTCACGGTCTCGGTGACAACCAATGCCTTCCTGTGGATCGAAGAATTGATTGAAATGGTCGAAAAGCAGGGCAGCTGTGAACTATACGGCCTACTCAAGCGACCGGATGAAAAATATGTAACCGAGCATGCCTACCTGAATCCAAAATTTGTCGAGGACATGGTCAGGGATATTGCCACAGTACTGAATAGTGACCCAAGAATCGATGCGTACACCGTGGAATCTGAAAATTTTGAATCGATCCATAACCATTCCGCCTATGCCTTAATTCAGCATCAAAAAAACACCGACACCAAGAATTCGTAATCCCTCTCCGGTAATCAGCAGTCTAAACTATGAACGCCAATCACCACAGACAATGAAAGATGTGGGTTTTATTGTAAATCAAATCGATGCGGTATAAATAACGTGTCAGCAGTTATTTTTTAACACCGATTTTCACAAACCCTATAGTCGCAACAGTAGGGCCCATACTGAGATTGACCAGACCAATAATCATACAGTCCATTCAATAATCAATTTCGCATTGTTTAACCCAGGATTTCACTTACAAGAAAGCCTCCAATAAAAATAATGGCTAATCCATAGTGAGGCAGGTAAAGCAAACTTTCTGTCAATAAAATTGGAAAATCCATATTTGGTTAACCTGTGGATTTTGTATTATTATTTTATTCACATTTCTCTCAGACTAAGGATTTAATTTTGCTAACGACATTTTTCTCTATGGCTTCAATTTTTGAAATAACCTGTTTCTCTATTGATCTGTCATTCCATAAACGTAACAATACTTCGAAAATAAATGCAAGAAAAAAAATGCCGCCTATGTAATAAATGAGCAAGGGCATGGATTTTGATGCGTAAACAATTGCAAATCCCGCTGCACCAAACGAGCCAATTGCAGCCATTATAATGAGACTAAAATTGGCCCCGGTTTCTTTTATATTATACAAATGTCCTGTGTGAGTGAACCCTTGAATCAACAATACAGCAATTGCTGCAATAGTGGCAATCTCACTGAGATTGAAAAAAAGTATCATTGGCAAAATCAATACTGCGGATATGTTAAGCCCCTCTGTATTATGGAATATGTGTCTGTCATACTCTGCTGGGAGATTCCCATCCTTGGCTAATGTGTAACTGATTTGTGTAACCGCGTAAAGCGTAGCATTAATTGCAGATGCAGTAGCTAATAATGCAGTTGCCGCCATTATCTTAAAGCCCCATGCGCCAAAAGCAGGATTAGCCGCTTCAGCGAGTGCAAAGTCTTTATCTCTGATGATAGTATCCAGTGGTAAATTACCGAATACGCTAATAGATACAGCAATGTACAATAATGTGACCAACCCGATTGCCCAATACATAGAACGAAGCATGGTATGTTCGGGATCCTGCATGTCCTCAACACTATTGGTAATAACACTAAAACCTTGAAATGCAAAAAATGTGAGTCCCAACGCATAGAATATATTGAGAAACTGAGGGGATTTACTCAATGCGAGATTTTCTGGTTGAATAAAAAAAAGTGCCGCTATTGTGAAAATTACTAATGCAGCAAGCTTGATAACAACAATAATATTTTCGGCTTTTGCAATCATCGAGGCGCCAATCAGATTGATGCTCACAAAAATAAAAACAATCACAATCGCAAATATATTGGCATATAAAACGGTTACACCATTTTCCATATAGGTTGCAGCATAGGTACCAAAAGATTTTGCTACAGCGGCGAGTGCCACCAGCTGAGCAAAATAAAATAAAATACCAAGAGAGCCTGAAAAAAAACCTGCCCCGTAACCCTGAACAAGATACTCGATGATACCGCCACGGCTGGGATATCGGACAGCCAATTTACTCAGAGAATAGCCACATAAAAGCGCAATCATCCCACCGATAAGAAATGATACAGTCACCAGATTACCCGCAATGATGCCAGCCTCACCGATAACAATAAAAATTCCAGCACCTACCATCGAACCGATACCGAGAGAAATTGCACTCCAAAGGCCAAAAGCCTTTTCTTCACTTATCTTTGATTTGTGCATAATATGTAAAACTCGCTATCTATTCTATTTTAAGCAAGAAGAACGGGGTAACCTTTACAATGATTAATTTAATGCAACTCTTGAATAACGAAATCGTAAGCGCATTCATCTTTTGTCCCATTACGGCGTGTGTTCGTACTCGAATGCTCACATATGACCTATATGCTCACATTCTCCGTGTGAATATGCCTTGTACTAAACCAAAATCTAAATACGCTGAATCGTTACGTTTATTCTTCCTATACGCTATTTTTGAATCAGGACCATCCGGTCACCTGAGCGCAACATTTGCAGGCGGCTTAAAAATGAGGCTCCCAACAAAGGGATTTCGGGGTATTTGCCCCGCAAAACGGCTGCCTTGACGTTGAAAAGACGAATTTGTCCAATGGCAACCGAGTCCAACGTGATCAAGGTCATGGCCGTCTGCCCACCGGCAGTATTGGCAATACCCTTGGTGCCCGCAGACAGATCCAGCCCCAGTCTGGCAGCAAGTTGAGAAGACAAGGCGACGTGATTAGAGCCGGTATCGATCAGAAACTTGACCACCTGTTCATCAATACTCCCTTCGGCGATAAAAAAACCAGTTTCGTCAGCCCATAAAGACTCACGCGCCTTCTCAGCCACAGGTTGGTCACCGAGTTGCACCGGCCGGGTCACCATACCAGGCTCAAAACGCTCCTGACGACCGTCAACCTCGATAATCGCACGCTGTGAATTGGCATCAATCAAGATTAAGCCGTGTTGTGCAGGCTCCCCGATACGCAAAACTACACGTTGATTATCGACCAGTACAATCGCCTTACCGGTCGTCAATGCCATCAGCAATATCTCATGCTCGGCCTGCGCTGAGGTCCAGGGCAAACTGAGCAGAAAAATTACCAATGCCACTTTTTTCATATACCTGCCTTTTGTAGCATTTCAGGGCATTCCCCGGGCAACCCGATCCGAGCGACATCCAACAAGGATTGTCGATCCAGGGGTAAGAATGCATACCGGCCCAAATCGATCCTGCCGGCCAGGTTGATTTGGATCGATTCCAAAGCCAGACGATCCCTTTGCCTGGATGAAGGCCTGCCATCGGCACGACAACTAACCTGGCCGGCACGATTAATAATACGATGCCAGGGCACATTGCTGTCGGTGGTTAGTTGAGACAGCGCAAAACCCACCTGCCTTGGCGTACAACCAGTCAGCGTTGCGATTTGCCCATAAGTCGCCACCCGCCCGGTTGGAATCCTCGACACCCAAGCATAGACAGATTCGTGGTAATTTGCCACTGTTAGTTTCTCCTCTTCGTACACTGCGGCGCCAGCCAATTGACTTCTTGAGCTGCTAGCAAGTGCTGAGAACGGGCGTCGAAACGTAGTAACAGGCGCGGACTGTTCCAGTGGTCCGGAAAACGCGTCAAACGGACCACAAGTTGCGCCCGCCCCTGTTGGTACGCCCAGCCGAATGACTTATCCCAAAGCAAACGACATGGGTAATGCGAGAGGGTATAGCGATCTGCGGCATCCACCAGGAATTGGTGATAGGGCATGGTAGATAATGTTGTAATCGTTGTCACGCGCAACCTGCTGTGCTGCGCATCGGCCCAACGCCCACTGACCCGCACCAAATAGTGCTCCAGACCTTGATCCACCGGGCCGGTCAAATCAACCCAGTGATGCATGTTCTGCTGGTATAACTTATACTGCTGCGGACAGTTAGCCGCTCCCCCGAAGCAGTTTTGTTGCTGCTGAATCGCCAGTATGCCCGTCACATCACTTGTTTTGGATGGTGACTGGAACTGCTGACTGGCACTTGCATTCTGGAATAAAATCCCGAACAGAACAAATCCATAGCCCATCACGGAGAACCGCTTTACCCACATCGCTTATTCCACCTGTCGTCAAGCATACGCTACGCACAAGTTTACCACCTTACCTCTCCATCGCAACGAGCGAGGCATCAGGAGTCTGTTCAGAACAGACCGGCAGCGGGATTATGCCACACAAAATACCTGTATCCTGGTTTCCATCAATGGTATGCTGCCACATTGCCAGGCGCGACTTTATTCTATGACCAACTCCGCAGCACAACGTCCACCACTGTTTCTTAAACCCCACGAAGAACGACGCCTGAAAGCGGGTCACCTGTGGGTATACAGCAATGAAGTGGATACGGCCCGCAGTCCATTGACTGCAATTGAAGCAGGGCAGTGTGTCGACATCTTCTCCTCACGAGGGCAATGGCTTGGCTGGGGCTTTGCCAATTCGTATTCACTGATTTCAGCACGCATCATCAGCCATCAACGCAAACAAGGGTTTGACCTGGCGTTTGTATTCCAACGACTGCAACAAGCACTGCAATTGCGCCGGCAATTTTACGCCAAACCCTACTACCGATTGGTTTTCGGGGAAAGCGACCTGCTGCCTGGACTGGTCGTAGATCGATATGGTGAGCATTTGGTCGGACAAACGACCACCGCCGGGATGAATCTACGTCAAGACCTGATTGCAGAAGCCTTGCAGGAACTGCTGCAGCCTAAATCTTTGCTCTGGCGCAACGATGTCGGTGTTCGGCAACTCGAAAATCTGCCCCTGGAAACTCGACAGCAAATCGGCACAACACCCGATGAAACAGAACTGCAAGAAAATGGGTTGTGCTTTCGGGTGCCGCTATTGCAAGGACAAAAAACCGGCTGGTTTTATGATCAATACCAAAACAGGACTCGTCTCGCCTTTCTGGTCAGCAATAAACACATCCTGGATCTGTGCAGTTATGTCGGAGGCTGGTCGATTCAGGCACTGGCAAACGGTGCCGAAACCGCCCTTGCCGTTGATGCCTCGCCACGGGCACTGGAATTCTGCCAGGAAAACGCCCGCCTGAATCACCTGGAAAAAGGGCTTTCCACACTGCAAGCAGATGTTTTTGATGCCCTTAGGGAGCTACGCCACACAAACCGGAAGTTCGACCTGATCATCATCGACCCACCGGCTTTTATAAAACGCAAGAAAGATCTAAAAGTGGGTACCCTGGCCTACCAGCGGCTCAATCAGGCTGCAATGCAGATCCTGCAACCTGGCGGCTTGTTAATGACCTGTTCCTGCTCCTATCACATGGATCATAGCCGTTTTCAGGGTTTGGTTACTGCTGCCGGCAGACATGTAGATCGCGACCTGCAGCTGCTCCACTATGGTGGCCAGGCCCCTGATCATCCTGTACACCCGGCCATGCCGGAAACCCGCTATCTCAAGGCCCTGCTGCTACGGTGTTTGCTGCGTGGTTAGGAGGCTGACATGAACGAAATTCTGGTCTTATATTACAGCCGTAGTGGCAAAGTGGCCGAACTGGCTCATCTAATAGCCCGTGGCATTAACGAGGTTGAAAGCTGTCATGCGGTCCTCAGAACGGTACCTGCGGTATCGCACGTCGCCGAAACCACGGCGGCAAGCGTTCCGGATCAGGGTGCCCCTTATATTGAGCCCGGAGACCTGCAACGCTGTGCTGCCCTGGCATTGGGCAGCCCCTGCTATTTCGGAAATATGGCCGCCCCGCTGAAATATTTTTTTGACAACACCATCAGCCAATGGCTCGCCGGAACGCTGGTCAACAAACCCGCCGCTGTATTCACTTCCAGCGGCACGGCGCATGGTGGCCAGGAAAGTACTTTACTGTCCATGATGTTGCCGCTGTTACACCATGGAATGCTCATTACCGGCATTCCCTTCACCGAGTCCAGACTCAGCTCCACGCGCTCCGGAGGTTCGCCCTATGGCGCCACCCATGTTGCTGGCAGTGACGGTAGCCGGACTATTACCGAAGACGAAAAAGAACTGGCTCGTGCGCTCGGCCGACGACTTGCCAACATCGCTCACCGCCTAAAGACTGCCTAAAGCAATTGCCCTTGATTTGCTCGAGAATAAGGAAAACAAGCGTAGTGTACTCCTGCACTCGAGCTTGTTTGACGCAGTTATCGGGCAACTCCAGGAGGCTGTCCGAGAATAGAAAACCTACTGCGGATAAGCTGCGTAGTTACTATTTCGAAACGAGCAACTGGCGCAACATAGGTACGGTAACCTTGCGCTGCTGAACCAGTGAAGCCGTATCAAGCTGATCAAGCACTGCAAACAAGGCGTGCATGTCACGTGCTGAGCGAAGTAGCAAATAATCGACCACCTGATCACTGAGCTCGAAACCCAATTGTCTGGCACGCTGTTGCAAGGCCAGACGTTTTTGCCCCTCCCCGGGTTGGCGCAACTGGTAGACGGTACCCGATTCAAGGCGCGAGACCAGATCTGGCAAGGTAAAACCGGACAGTGCCGGCGCATTGCGGGCCGCCACTACCCAGCATTGTCCAGTTTTTCGTGCTTGCTCGAAACCTTCGAGCCATGCTTGCTCGGCCTGCCGATCTCCCGCCATCAGGTACAGGTTATCTACGGCCAGCAGAGCAGGCGTCGGAAAAGGCTGTGGTAGCGCACGCTGTCCTGCCATGGTCTGCAAATCAAGGTACTGGCTGCCACCAGATACAGCAGGTGAGAGGCAACAGGCTTTGAGCAAATGACTTTTCCCGCTGCCCGGCTCACCCCACAAATAGATCAGTTCGTGCTCGCGCAATCGTCGCAAATGCGCAACCATGGTGGCAAATCCAAAATAATTATCCAGTGTTTGCTGGCCGATGGTTGGTGCTTTTAGTGGGAGCTGTTGTCCTGCGAGCAAATCCGAAGAATTTTTATTCGACACTTTGTTCTACCGGAGTACGAATACCCCAGACCCAGACATAGTGAATGCCCGAAGCAATCGTCGTGATCACCACACAGGCAATCCCCAGGTTGACGGTAATGTGGCCCACCCAACCACCTGACTGCTGAAGCAATACGACAATGACCAGGAAAATCTGGGTAAACGTATTCAACTTGCTGATTCGGCTCGGAGACATCTGTACGATTTGATAGAGTTGATCGAGTATCAGGTAGCCACCGATAATAACCAGATCACGAAAACCCACTATAATCAGCACCCAGAAGGGCAGATCACCGAGCAGGGTCAACATCACATAAGTGCTGATGATCAGAACCTTGTCCGCCAGTGGATCAAGAATAGCTCCGAGGCGACTGACAAAACCGAACCGTTTGGCAATATAACCATCCAGACCATCCGAGATCCCGGCCAGCACAAACAGGACCAACGCTTGCTGATAAGCGCCTTCTTTAAGCAAAATTACCAGAAACGGTGCGGCCAGCAGACGCAACAAAGTCAGAATATTGGGTACATGAGAAAACACACAATATCTCCAAATGGATGACGTACAGGGCCTTCCCGGCTATCCTGGCGAGAAAAGTCCCCGCACGAATGTGACCTCGGCAATACAACACACGAGAAGCAATTCTTGCGAATGCGTTATACTACCACCATAGATCAAGAACAGTACTCCAGTATTCGGTTCTGTTCGAACAACAAGGGTCAGGCGACATTTTGAACACACTGAATCAAGGGCTTACCTACAAAGATGCCGGGGTTGATATTGATCGTGGCGAAGCGCTGGTGGATATCATCAAGCCGGTTGCCGCCAGTACCCGGCGCCCTGGCTGGCTGGGCAATCTGGGCGGCTTCGGTGCCTTGTTCGAAGTCCCGGACGGATATCAACACCCTGTGCTGGTCTCCGGTACGGATGGTGTAGGTACTAAACTCAAGCTGGCCATCGAATGCAAGCAACACGAGGGGATCGGCATTGATCTGGTCGCGATGTGTGCCAACGATGTGCTGGTACAGGGTGCGGAACCCTTGTTTTTTTTAGATTACTTCGCTACCGGCAAACTCGAGTCCAACATCGCGGCAGCCGTAATCACCAGTATCGGCGAAGGTTGTCGCCAGGCCGGAGCAGCGCTGATCGGTGGAGAAACTGCAGAAATGCCAGGTATGTATGCCGAAGGTGATTATGACCTGGCAGGTTTTTGCGTTGGTGTGGTTGAAAAACACCGGCTCATTGATGGTCTGTCTATTACCCCCGGAGATACCCTTATCGGCCTGGCCTCCAGTGGTCCTCATGCCAATGGTTATTCCCTGATTCGCCGCACTTTGCAGGTTTCCAATGCCCGACTCGATACTCCGCTGGACTCACGGACGCTGGCCGATGCCTTGCTAACCCCAACCCGTATCTATGTACAGTCCATCCTTAAGCTATTGCCCAGTGTGCAAATTCATGCTATGGCTCACATCACCGGCGGTGGCCTACCCGGCAATATAAAACGGGTGCTACCTGTAGGTTGCAAGGCTATTCTGGACAGCAACTGCTGGCACCGCCCGGCAATATTTGATTGGCTGCAGCAGCAGGGGAATATTGCTGAGCAGGAGATGTTGCGCACCTTCAACTGTGGACTTGGTTTTGTTATTGTCGTGCATCCTAATGCCACCGAGGTAACGCTCGATATTCTTCGTGACGCAGGAGAGGCCGCGATGGTGGTCGGCCAAATAGAGCCCGGGACTTCCGAGGTCGTGATCCATTAAATTACCGATTGTCATACTGCTGTCTGGGAATGGTAGTAATCTGCAAAAACTGATCGATGCCAGTACAGCTGATCTACCCATCCGGATCTGTGCTGTCATCAGTAATAACCCGAACGCATACGGTCTCGAACGTGCCAGAAAAGCCGGTATTCGTGCGCTTGTCGTCGATCATCGCAGCTATGACGATCGTCCGGCTTTTGAATGCGCCTTGCAAAAGGCTGTCGATGTGTTTACTCCTCGCCTGCTGGTGCTCGCAGGTTTCATGCGTATTCTGGGAGCCGAATTCGTGCGCCACTACCCACTCCGCTTGATCAACATCCACCCTTCCCTGCTACCACGATTCAGAGGACTACACACCCATGAACGAGCCCTGAGCGGGGGCGTATCGACCCATGGT
>DRJH01000026.1 GCA_011052285.1 Gammaproteobacteria bacterium | reverse complement strand
TAAACTCTGGGTTTCCACACTCCAGTTGCCGGTGGCGCTATAAATGCTGTCGAGGCCAATGCTGCCATCGGTCGTCGAAGTGGTTGCTGAAAATTCAATGGTAGAACTGCCGCTAAAGCCAACCGGGCGGGTAAACTCGTAACCAACTGTGATGCCGGCATTGCTGGTTTCCTGATGACCGGCACGGCCAATTTTTGCGGCACCAAAATCAGCACCGACCAGCCAGGTTCCATCGGCAGTTTGGCCAAACCAGGTCGGTTCTTCGGCAGCTGCCAGACTGCTGATTGGCAGCGAGGCACAAATACCGGCTATCGCAAAAAAGTGGGTCAATCGGTGATTAAAGACTTTCATTGGACGTATCCTCGAAGGAAGTGGTTCGGGTGAGGCGGTGATACAGGCATTTTTCGGCCCAGTCCTATACAATGCCGCTACCCCTGCTAAAAATAGCAGGCTTGTGCTGTTTATTCAATACACTATATCCTTAATATCTTTATAACAGTGACCTGTGTCGTTCAGTATAATGGGAATTTTCACAGATTGTGGACGATAAATGTTGACTGATGAAGCCTTCCGGGAGGCTGTCCGAGAACAGAAAGCCTACTGCGGAAAAGCTGACTCTGGCCATTTTTCCCCCTGATTCTCGTTACATACAACCAGTATTCGCCTCAAATCATGAGAAAATTGACCTCAAAGCAGCTTTCCCTCGCTACGACCGCCATGGATGGCGCAAGTGCCGGTTTTGCAGGAGCAACAAACCGGTCGACTCCTGTCCTTGGACAGCCTCCCAGATGAGCAAACAACTGAGTCCTTTCCTGTTTCCACCATCACCGGGGCGGCGACCCCGCGGCAGTAGTGGCGGGTTTTCAGCCCCGGCCCGGATGCTTTTGACCCTGGCTGCCTTTGTTATCGTAGTGGCCGGGATGAAGGCTTCTCAGGAATTGTTGACGCCCTTTCTGTTGTCGGCATTTCTGGCCATTATTGGCACACCTCCACTGCTGTGGTTGCGCCAGCGCGGGTTACCGTCCTGGTTATCACTACTGCTGGTGTTGTCGGTCATTTTGCTTGCTGTTTTAGTCTTGGTGATCGGGGTAGGGCATTCTGTTGACAGTTTCAGTCGCGCGGTTCCACTCTATCAGCAGCGTTTACATGCGCTGGCTTTGCACTTTCTGACTTTTTTTGAACCACTGGGTATTGATCTTTCTCAACAGAAGTTCCTCCAATATCTGGATCCTGCAGCTGCCATTGGTCTGGTTGGCAGCCTGGTCAATAGCTTAGGTGGAGTATTAACCAATGTATTTATGATTCTTTTGACCGTGGTTTTTCTGCTGCAGGAGAGTGTCACCCTACCCGGGAAATTGCACGCCGCACTGAAAAATCCACAGCAATACCTGGCTCGGTCACGACGCTTTATCAGCAATGTGCAGCGCTACTTGTTGATTAAAACTGCAACCAGCCTGGCTACAGGGCTGACGGTTTGGATCTGGTTGCTGGTCCTGAAGGTTGACTTTGCCGCGCTCTGGGGTGTGCTCGCGTTCTTTCTTAATTTCGTACCCAATATCGGTTCGGTGATCGCAGCGGTGCCGGCCATTTTGCTGGCTCTGGTGCAATTGGGAGCCAGTACCGCATTGTGGGTTGCTGCGGGCTTCGTGGTGGTCAATAATCTGGTCGGAAATGTCATTGAGCCGAAATTCCTGGGTCGCAGTCTGGGTCTTTCCACCCTGGTGGTATTTGTGTCGCTGGTGTTCTGGGGTTGGGTGCTGGGCCCGGTGGGTATGTTTTTGTCGGTGCCGCTGTCCATGTTGGTAAAAATTGCTGTGGAAAGCAACGAGCACACGCGCTGGTTATCTATCCTGCTCGGTTCCGAGGTTCCATCCACGACAGCAGCGGCCGCGGATGATGTCGACCTGGCAGACCTGATGGGCGAAGACCAACAAAATGACGAGTGACGACACTTATCCGGTGCCGTTGAATAGGATTGGCGGATGAATTTGCAGCAGATCTCGACCTTGGTGGGTCAGGAATTGTTACGACGGCAGCAACGGCTGATCACCGTGGAGTCTTGTACCGGCGGCTCGATTGCCCAGGTAATCACCGCTATTGCTGGTAGTTCGGCGTGGTTTGAGGGTGGGTTCATCACCTATAGCAACGCTTCTAAGGTAGCCCTGGTGGGGGTTTCAGCAGCTGTTCTGGCAAGCGCTGGTGCGGTCAGTGCCGAGGTCGTCGAGGCCATGGTGGCAGGGGGTTGTCAGCGTATTGGTGCGCAATGGGGAGTTGCCGTGAGCGGAGTTGCCGGGCCGGGAGGGGGTACCCCAGATAAACCGGTGGGGACTGTATACATCGCTTGGCAGGATGGTAAACAATACATTTGGTCATGCCGGTTTTTTTTTGAGGGAGATCGTGAAGAGGTGCGGTTACAAACGGTACAGGCCGCGCTGCAAGGGCTTTTGTCCGCTTTGCGGTCTTACCCGTGGTAGTACTGTCTCCTGGAGGGAGCCCTTGCAAAGCCCAAAACTTGCGTGTCATGCTCATGTTGCAGTGTTATAATCCGCGCTCGAAATTATTTTTCGAAATGCTGCCTTTGCGCCTGGGAGGCTGTCCGGGAATAGGAGCCGTCGTGAGGGAAGGCGGGTAACGTATGGATACATGAGGGAGAAATAATGGACGACAAAAAAGCCAAGGCCTTGAGTGCGGCGTTGGGACAGATCGAACGACAATTTGGCAAGGGTTCGGTCATGCGCCTCGGAGATGAGCATATTGATGCCAATATCGCGGCCATATCGACCGGCTCATTAGGGCTGGATATCGCACTTGGCATCGGTGGTTTACCCAAGGGTCGGGTGGCTGAAATTTACGGCCCGGAATCCTCTGGAAAAACGACACTAACGCTATCGGTGATTGCGCAAGCGCAGAAACAAGGGGGTACCGCGGCATTTATCGATGCGGAACACGCGCTTGATCCCGGCTATGCCGGTCGCATCGGGGTTGACGTTGACAACCTGCTGGTAGCGCAGCCTGATACCGGGGAACAGGCATTGGAAATTGCGGATATGCTGGTCCGTTCTGCTGCTATCGACGTGGTGGTGATCGACTCGGTCGCAGCGTTAACGCCGAAGGCTGAAATCGAAGGGGAAATGGGTGATGTGCATGTGGGGCTGCAGGCCCGACTGATGTCGCAGGCCTTGCGCAAGTTGACGGCCAATATCAAACGTTCCAATACCCTGGTGATCTTCATCAACCAGATCCGCATGAAAATCGGCGTCATGTTCGGCAACCCGGAGACCACCTCCGGTGGCAACGCCCTGAAATTCTATGCTTCGGTGCGTATGGATATTCGTAGAATCGGCGCTATCAAGAAAGGTGATGAAGTGACCGGTAGCCGGACCCGGGTCAAGGTGATCAAGAACAAGGTCGCACCACCCTTTAAACAGACCGAGTTCGATATTTTATACAATGTGGGTATTTCTCTGGAGGGGGAATTGGTGGATATGGCAGTAGAGGATGGTCTGGTGGAAAAATCGGGATCCTGGTATAGCTGTCAGGGTGAACGTATCGGCCAGGGGCGGGACAATGCCCGCCAGTTCCTTTTGGATCACCCTGAAATGGCCGCACAGCTTGAAGCCGACTTGCGTAGCCGACACGGTTTGCCGGAGTTTGCCGGTGCGGCTGCGGCTGTGCAAGCCTGATTCATAAAACCCTAGTGCTTTCGCGCCATACCTGTGCGGCCCTCTTATCCAGTCGAGGATGCGGCGATGCGCTTGCTGGCCCGGCGCGAGCATGCGGTTGGTGAGCTGCAACAAAAGCTGGTCAGCAGGGGCTATCCATCGAGTGAGGTTACCGCTGCACTGCAACAGCTGCAACAGCAAGGCTTGTTGAGTGATCGGCGTTTCACGGAAACCTATGTGCATTATCGTGTGCAGCGTGGTGACGGGCCATTAAAATTGCGTCGGGAGTTGGAACTGCGGGGTGTATCGGCCAATATTTTCGAGCCCCAGCTTGAGCAGGTAGACTGGTCTGCGGTACTGCTGCAACACTGGCAACGTCGCTTTTCCACCCCTGCCAGCAATTATCGGGAATGGGCCCGGCAGGCCCGACACCTACAGTCCAGGGGGTTTAGCAGTGAGCAGATTCGTTGCCATATGCCGGCCAGAATTGAACGGGCTGTAGAGGATGAATAGAGACAATCAACCATGAAGACGGCTGCAATTCGCCAGTTATTTCTTGATTATTTTCACAATAACGGTCACAAGGTGGTCCGCAGCAGTCCGCTAGTGCCGCAAAATGATCCTACCTTGCTGTTCACCAATGCCGGTATGGTGCAGTTCAAGGACACCTTCCTGGGGCTGGAACAACGCGACTATCCGCGTGCCGTGACGGTACAGCGTTGTGTGCGTGCCGGTGGCAAGCACAATGATCTGGATAATGTTGGCTACACGGCCCGTCATCACACTTTTTTCGAGATGATGGGTAATTTCAGTTTTGGGGATTATTTTAAGCGTGAGGCAATCCATCATGCCTGGCGCTTGTTGACCGAAGAAATCGGCTTGGCACCGGAAAAGCTGTGGGTCACGGTCTATGCGGACGATGACGAGGCAGCAGCCATCTGGTTGGATGATATCGGAATTCATCCACAGTGTTTTACCCGTATCGATGGCGAGGATAACTTCTGGAGTATGGGTGATACCGGTCCCTGCGGCCCCTGCAGTGAAATTTTTTATGACCATGGTCCGCAAGTTGCGGGTGGTCCGCCGGGGACCGCAGAGGAAGACGGTGATCGCTATATTGAAATCTGGAATCTGGTGTTCATGCAATATAACCGCGATGCCAGCGGCACCCTGGTGCCATTGCCGAGGCCGTCTGTGGATACTGGCATGGGGCTGGAGCGACTGGCCGCAGTGTTACAGGGTGTACACAGTAACTATGATATCGATCTGTTTCAAAATTTGATCCAGGCCGCGGCCGGGGTACTCGGGGTTAAGAATCCTGACAGCCAGTCACTGCGGGTGATTGCCGATCATATCCGCTCCACGGCTTTTCTGATTACCGATGGTGTGATGCCAGGTAATGAAGGCCGGGGCTATGTATTGCGACGGATTATTCGGCGTGCGGTTCGCCATGGCTATATGCTCGGTGGTCAGTTGCCGTTTTTTTATCGGCTGGTACCGGCGCTGGTACAGGAAATGGCTGCAGCATATCCAGAATTGCGGGAAGCGGCGCCATTGGTTGAGCAGGTTTTGAAACAGGAAGAGTTGAAGTTTGCAGAAACCCTGGACCAGGGCATGGCTATTCTGCGCCGGGAAATGACCCAAACTCATGGCGATACGCTTTCCGGGGCAGTGGCCTTCAAGCTTTATGATACGTATGGTTTTCCACTGGATTTGACCATGGATATGGCACGGGAGCGCCAACTTCAGGTGGATACAGTGGGTTTTGATGCCTTGATGGCCGCACAACGGGCCCGTGCCAGGGCCGCTGGTCACTTTGCCGAGGTCGAAAAAAACCACTTTGAAGTCTCGCAGCCGAGCCATTTTGTTGGCTATGAAACCACGACCAACAACGGTCGGGTACTGGCCCAGCAGCATGCCGGGCAGGCGGTGTCGCAGCTGACAGCGGGACAGGATGGATTGCTGGCCCTGGACTGTACGGCCTTTTATGCCCAAAGCGGCGGACAGGTTGCGGACCGAGGCCGGATCAGTACTGATAATGCCGTATTCGATGTTACCGACGTGCAGAAACTGCCCGGCGGGGTTATTGGTCACTACGGCAAACTGCTTTCCGGTTGCCTGTCGTCAGGGGCCGAGGTCAAGGTCGAAGTGGCAGCGGCGTCGCGAATGGCGACTGCGCGCAATCATTCTGCAACGCATTTGTTACATGCTGCACTGAAGCAAGTGTTGGGTAGCCATGTACAGCAAAAAGGCTCCCTGGTTGCACCGGATCGTTTGCGCTTTGATTTTTCTCATTTTCAGGCCCCAAAACCGGAGCAACTGCAACAGGTCGAGGCCTTGGCCAATGCGGAAATTCTCGCTGATCATGTGGTAACGACACAGCTTATGAAGCTTGAGGAAGCCAGGGCCAGTGGTGCGATGGCACTATTTGGAGAGAAATACGAGGATGAGGTGCGGGTGGTCAGTATGGGCGACTTTTCCCATGAGTTGTGTGGTGGCACGCATGTGCCGAGGACCGGGGTGATTGGTAGTGTCTATATTATGGCCGAATCCGGTGTTGCTGCCGGGGTACGACGTATCGAGGCAGTGACCGGGCAGGTCGCCGTGCACTATGTACAGCAGCAGCGCTCCCTGGTACAACAACTTGGCAGCACAGTAAAAGCCTCACCGATTGAACTGCTGATGAAAACCCGACAGTTGCTGGATCGGCAGCGACAGCTGGAGCAGCAACTGAAACAGTTGCAGCAGCAACAGGTACGGGAAAGTGGTGAGGATCTGGTCGCGGCGGCGCTTGATATTGATGGTATTCGTGTGGTGGCTGCCCAGGTGGCGGTTGCCGAAGTCGATACCATGCGTCAGACTATTGATCAGTTAAAGGACAAGCTTGGTTCGGCCGTGGTGGTGCTGGCTGCTGTCCGGGATGATAAAGTCATGTTGATCTGTGGCGTGAGCAAAGGTCTGTCCGGGATTGTTCCAGCCGGCAAACTGGTGGCCCAATTGGCTGTGCTGGTGGGTGGTCGTGGTGGTGGCAGGCCGGGTATGGCCCAGGGAGGCGGCCCCGACGTGGGGCAATTACCGGCCGCATTGGCTGCGGTCGAACCCTGGGTTCGGGAACGGCTGAAAGCTGCACCATGACGGCCCGTATACAACTGCCAGTACTGCAATCGGTACTTCGCCAGGCCGGTAAGCCTGGGCAAGAACAGAACTAATGT
>DRJH01000025.1 GCA_011052285.1 Gammaproteobacteria bacterium | reverse complement strand
TTTTACCGCGTTTGTATCTACCGGTGTAGTAATATCGTCAATGTCTGCAATAAGTGAAAAAATGTCACTTGCCTTCCCTGTGAGGCTGTTGTGATAACCGTGCCCGTTGATGGTAGCAAGGCCGGCACGTGCCGAGGATTCACTGATTATCTCGGATAGCGCTCTTTTGACTACGTACTCGCGCTTGCGGTAGTAACTGTACCAGTTTGCATAGTTGGTTTTTTGTGTGGTGGTGCTTAGATCTGCGACTGCAACACAGATAGCGGTCCCTAACGTTCGGCATTCTGTAACGGTATCTATGCCATGATGAGGTACGTTTATAACCGGGCATTCCCCATCCTGGAACCGGCCATCACTATTAGCGTCATTCCAGACCATATAATAATGGTCCACCAGGTCTGTCGTTGCCCCCCCGCTCAGGTAGGGATTGGTCCGCGCATCTCGCCAATCCTGATCGGTGTAAGTTACGCCAGGGTTGGCGTCATCCTTACCCCGCCAAGGCGTATAATTGACTGCCGGGTTATAGGCCATTACATTGAATCCCGGGCAGAGCGCCATCGCTTCGCCATGGCCATCGGGTGTAAAATCCAGTGTGCCACTGGTTATCGGCAAATAGTCGATAGCGGGGTGGTGGTGGTGGCCGCTAGGGTCAGGGTCATTGGGGTCGTGGTGGCTGAAGTGATCAGGGTCATTGGGGTGTTGAGCTGTATTGAGCGCCCCATTGGAAGGAAGGTTCTCCCAACCCATACTCCCGGAATCGTCAATCATGAAAAATATATTGGACTGTACGGAGCCACTTTGTAAAAACAATGGGCTGGTTGCGAGTGCCCCGGGGGCCGCCGCTGTGTTGGTCATCAGACCCAGGCCCAGTACCCCGGTTACTGCGGCACTGATAACAGTCAGTTTAATGTGCTGTTGTTTTGTAGTATTCATGACATAGTCCTCGGGAAAAGCGTTTGCTTAACTGTGCATCCTGCTCAAACTCAGAGGAGCGGCATCCGGAAGCTGCTCTGTAAAAAATAACGGGCCTTGGGCATCGCGCCTTCACCCCAGCCGATTGCGGTTATCTGGAACGCGTATTGACGCGCATCTGGATTATTTCCGTTGTAGTTAGTCGGTGCTCGACCTGCTCGTCCCATATACTCTACGATGTAACGGGGTTGCTGAGACACTGTCGTAAGAGTGGTCAATACAACTGCATTACCTGCAATAAGCCAGGAGGCATCATCAAAAATGTTTACTGTAGACGGATAGGTTGCCATACCTACTACTGGCGCTCGTTGTGAATACAGACCGGCTACGGGTGAAGTTGCATTAAAGTTGGTAACCAGATCGGAAACACTGAGTATATTGGCGGCCAGAAACGCCTCACCGGCGCGTAGTGCGGCTTCCGCTGCCTGGAAAGCGATCTGGCGCTGGTTGTTATTGTTGGCCATTTTTTCCTGCAAGGTGGTAGTCCCCATGGATGCAACGCCAATCATTGTCATGACTAGCAATATCATCAGGCTGATGGCCAGCACGGCGCCACGCTGAGCGTTGCGGTCTTTGGTAAACGGTTTGTGGTGTGAATGGCCAGTCATTTCGGTTCTCCAGCTTGTGTGGAAATTCAGCCGCCGCGGTTACGCAGGCGAACGGTAGTGGTGAAATCCTGTTTGATCATACCGCCGGGCACATAACTCACAGTATCAAAGCGCAACGTCATACGTACGCTGGCGATAGAATTCCACTGAGCTGTCAAAATCTGATCTGCACGCAGATATTGCTCAACGCCTGGCGAAGTGTTGGCATCGTCAATGCCATAGAGAAATTGCATGCTTTGAACGCCTTCTACCAACTCGTTAGCTATAGTAGCGTCGACGCAGTTGTTGCTGTTAAGAAACAGCGATGTACCGATACCAGATGTACTGTTGCAGAGTTGGTATGTCGATGTTTCTACCTTAGTGGCACTGGCTACAGAGGATGTATCGGCGCCAAATATATTTTCCAGATCACCGGCAATATTCGATTGGCCACTATTGGGTCCTGAGTTCGCTGTTACACCGGGGTCATGTTGTATGCTTCCGCGGCTAACGGATGGCATATTGGTAATCATAAATACTGATGCGGTTCCACAGTCTCCCACAACCAGAATATCAAACAGTTTCAGCGAGCTGTAAGCCACACTCGTGTCATCGAGTAGAATGTCAGATATGGATGTCTGCATCGGTCCTATCAAACGGATACCACCGCCAGAGCCGCCTCGGCGAATGCTGATGGTGTCGCTACCGTTTACACCCGTGTTATCGGTTCCGAAAATCGGTGCTGAAAAATCGTATGCTGAACCGGCGGCCTTATTCGTCAGATCGTTGCGAATCTGCGAGATCGGGGCTTCGCTGTCCAGGCAGCCCAGATACCCGGCAGCACTGATATCTTCGGACAGACCGCTCAGTGCAAATCGCACATTTTCCTGCAAACGCGAAGTGCCTTCCTGTGTAATGAAGGTATTTTTTGTGCCCGTAAAGATTTGAATAACTCCCGCCATCAGTATCAGGCTGATGAGCATGGCGACCATCAGCTCGACTAGGGAGAAACCCTCCATATGCCGGTGGACACTGTCGGCGAATTCTCGTTGTGCAGTCATTGGCATTTTCATCGTCGTTACGGTTGTGTGGTAATAGAGAGGCAGCGCAAATCGGTTGAAACGTCGGGGTCGCAACTGGTACCGTTGGCGCCGTTACGTGCCTCGTCCCAGCGCACAGTGATAGTGAACAAACCAGTCCCGGCAATGGATATTATTGAGCCCTGTCCGGCTGGCAGTGTGTTTGCTGCCAACGCATTCCATTCGACGAGATCGTTTTCAACCAGTTCTATTGGTGTGCAGGGGCTCGTCAGGCATTTCCCGCTGGCGGGC
>DRJH01000024.1 GCA_011052285.1 Gammaproteobacteria bacterium | reverse complement strand
TGGTAGCCGCTTCGATATCTGGAGCAGTGTCGCAGTGGTGGTTGGAACCGCCATCCCCAGCTTTTTGTTCGCAGTGTTCCTGCTGGTCATTTTTGCTGGCGGCAACTATCTCGACTGGTTTCCATTGGCCGGGCTGGTTTCGGAAAATTGGGCTCAGTTGAGCTGGCCGGACCGGATTCTGGACTATTTCTGGCATCTGGTACTGCCGATCACGGCGATGACTATTGGTGGCTTTGCTACCTTGACCATGCTGACCAAGAATTCCTTTCTCGACCAGATTCACCAGCAATATGTGCTGACCGCCCGTGCCAAGGGGCTCAGTGAACGGCGGGTGATGTATGGCCATGTATTCCGTAATGCCATGCTGATCGTAATTGCCGGTTTTCCGGGTGCCTTCATCGGTATTTTGTTCACCGGGTCTTTATTGATAGAAATTATTTTTTCCCTCGATGGGCTTGGCCTGCTCGGCTTCGAGGCCGCTTTTAGCCGCGATTATCCGGTCATGTTTGGAACCCTGTATTTTTTCTCCCTGCTGGGTTTATTGATGAATTTGTTGAGTGATATCACCTACATGCTGGTTGACCCACGTATCGACTTCGAGAGTCGTGATGTCTGATATTGACACCATCACTCACTCCCGGTTCGTCTTGAGTCCCTTGACCCGGCGGCGTTGGGCGGCATTTCGCAGCAATCGTCGAGGCTGGTGGTCATTGTGGATTTTTCTGCTGCTGTTGGTGTTGACCATGGGGGCTGAACTGATTGCTAACGATAAACCGGTGCTGGTTTACTTCTCCGGTCAGATGTATAGCCCGGTGTTCCGGGCCTATCCGGAAACACGTTTCGGAGGGCAATTTAAGACCGAGGCTGATTATCGGGACCCATACGTTGTGAAGTTAATCCAGGCCAAGGGTTGGATGCTGTGGCCATTGGTACGTTACAACTACCGTACTGTCGTTTGGGACCTGCCGGTTCCCGCCCCTTCGCCGCCGGATGCCAGTCACTGGCTGGGCACTGATGATCAGGCGCGTGATGTGGTGGCGCGACTCATTTATGGTTTTCGAATTTCGGTGTTGTTCGGTTTTATTCTCACCCTTTTCTCAGCCGTGATCGGTGTCGCCGCTGGTGCCGTGCAGGGTTATTTCGGTGGTTGGGTGGATCTGATTTTTCAGCGTTTTATCGAGGTCTGGTCAGGGATGCCGACACTGTATCTGTTGATTATTCTGGCCAGTGTGGTGGAGCCCAATTTCTGGTGGTTATTGGGCTTGATGCTGCTGTTTTCCTGGATGGGTTTCGTCGGCGTGGTACGGGCCGAGTTTTTGCGTGCCCGTAATCTTGATTATGTGCGGGCGGCGCGTGCGCTGGGAGTCATCGACCGCACCATTATGTTCCGTCATGTGCTGCCCAATGCAGTGGTCGCCACCCTGACTTTTTTACCTTTTACCTTGGCCGGATCGGTGACGGTGTTGACCTCACTGGATTTTCTTGGCATTGGCCTGCCGCCAGGTTCCGCCTCTTTGGGCGAGTTACTGGCCCAGGGCAAGGCCAATCTGCAGGCCCCCTGGCTTGGGTTGACCGGTTTTTTCTCTATAGCCGTGATGTTGAGTCTGCTAATTTTTGTTGGTGAAGCCGTTCGTGATGCTTTTGACCCGCGCAAACATCTGGGCTGAACTGTGATCGATACCTTGGAAACGCCACTACTTGTAGTCGACCATCTTTCGGTGCGTTTTACGGGGCAGCCCCAGCCGGTTGATGCGGTCCGCGATGTTAGTCTGTGTCTTAATCGCAATGAAACGGTTGCTTTGGTCGGTGAATCAGGCTCCGGTAAATCGGTGACAGCACTGTCGGTATTGCAATTACTGCCCTATCCTGCCGCCAGTCATCCGGGTGGTAGCATTGTTTTTGATGGCGATGAGATAATGGCCGCACCACCCGCTGTGCTGCAGAAAATCCGCGGTGACCGCATTAGCATGATTTTTCAGGAGCCGATGACTTCTCTGAATCCGCTGCACGTGGTGGAAAAGCAAATTGGTGAAACTCTGCTGCTGCACAAGGGGTATAGTCGGGAAAAAAGTCGGCAACGGATCCTGGAGTTACTTGACCTGGTTGGGATTGAGGACCCGGAGCAACGTTTGCAAACCTATCCACACCAGCTTTCCGGTGGTCAGCGGCAACGCATCATGATCGCTATGGCACTGGCCAACGAACCGGATATCCTGATTGCCGATGAGCCGACAACGGCACTCGATGTGACCGTACAGGCACAGATTCTGGAATTATTACAATCGCTGCAGCAGCGTTTTCAGATGGCTATTTTATTGATCACCCACGATCTGGGTATTGTCGAGCGGGTCTCGGATCGGGTTTACGTCATGCAGGAGGGGCAGATTGTTGAGCACAAACCGACTGCCGAATTGTTCCGAAATCCTGAGCATACGTATACCCGGACATTGCTGAATGCAGAACCGGGTGGTGAGGCCGTGGCGGCTGCTGCAGACGCTCCGTTACTGCTTGAGGTCAAGGATCTACGGGTCTGGTTTCCGGTCAAGCGAGGTTTGTGGCGCCGTACGGTACGTTATATCAAGGCAGTCAACGGCGCAAGCTTCAGCCTGTGCAGCGGCCATACGCTCGGTGTCGTAGGTGAGTCAGGCTCCGGAAAAACCACCTTGGCTTTGGCAGTCCTACGCTTGCTGGAAAGTCGCGGCAATATTCTGTTCGATGGTTGTTCGATTGATACGCAACCGGGCAAGGCCCTGCGCAGCCTGCGCCAGAAAATGCAAATCGTATTTCAGGATCCTTTCGGCAGTCTTAATCCCAGGATGTCGATACAACGTATCATCGAAGAAGGCTTACTGGCCCATGGCTTGGCTGCTGATGCCAACGAGTGCGAACAGCGGGTCATTCAAGTGTTGGAAGATGTGGATATGGATCCGGCGATTCGCCATCGCTATCCACACGAATTTTCCGGCGGGCAGCGCCAACGTATTGCTATCGCCCGTGCGCTGGTGCTCAAACCGGCACTGATGGTGCTTGATGAGCCGACTTCGGCACTTGATCGCTCGGTACAGGCACAGATACTTGGGCTTCTTAAGCAACTGCAGCGCGACTATGGACTGGCCTATATTTTTATCAGTCATGATCTCAAGTTGGTGCGTTCGATCAGCCATTTTCTGCTGGTTATGTTACGTGGAGAGGTTGTCGAGCAGGGTGATGCCAGGGCAATTTTTGCCAGTCCGCAGCATCCCTACACCCGCTCCTTGTTGCAAGCAGCACTGCACCATCAAACCGCAGCGGAGTCGGCATAATGGGGTCACCTGATCGCAGCACTGTACGAGCTATCAAGCGCTCTGATGGAGCACAGAGTGATACCCTGGAAGATTACATGCCCAACCTGGGGCGCTCCGATGTCACGATCCAGATCTTGCTGCTTGCTGAGGGGGTGGCGATTGTTGTTGAGTTAAGCCGTTATAGCGAGTGGTCTTCACAAGTTTGGAATGAGTTTGTGGCCATTTCCTCGTTTTGTCAGGTGCTGGCGCTGGCAGGGATCTTCAGTATGAAACTGCTGGCTTCAGTACTGCGTAAATTGCCAGCACGTACCGGTTCGGTGGTCATATTCTGTGCCTTACTGGTGATGACCTACCTGGTAACCGAAGGCCTGTTTCTGTTTTTCTACAGTATGCACTGGATCCCTGTTGTCCAACCGTCCTGGCAGCACAGCTTTGTTCTGAAAACCATGACCATCAGTAGCTTGATCTATCTCATTGCCCTGCGTTATATCGTACTCGCCCACCGGGTACGGATGGAAATGAAATCGAAGCAGACTTTTGAATTGCAGGCCCTGCAATCACGAATTCGACCGCATTTTATTTTTAATAGCATGAACGGTATCGCCAGCTTGATTACTATTGACCCGACCCTGGCAGAAAAGGCTTTGGAGGACTTAGCCGACGTGTTCCGCACCATGCTGGCTGATGCCCGGACACTGGTGCCGTTGGCTTCGGAAATCCAGTTGTTACGCCAATATCTGGATATCGAGACATTGCGCCTGGGTGATCGTTTGCGGCTTGAGTGGCAGTTGACCGAGGTACCTGAAGAGGCCTTAATTCCCTCATTAACCCTGCAACCATTATTGGAAAATGCGGTTTATCATGGTATTGAGCCCAGTCAGGAGGGTGGCATTGTGCGGATTTCGATCTGTGGTGAAGGACAGAATCTGCTTATTCATATCAGCAACCCGTTGCCTTCCCGGCAACACAACAGCGCACACCAAGGCCATAAAATTGCTTTGCGGAATGTCCGACTTCGCCTGCAGCGCCACTTCCATGGACAGGCTACGATGCAGGCCGGAGAAGAGTCGGGGGAGGAGGGTGGGGAGTACCATGTTAGACTTCGGTTACCCTTAACCTATGAGGTGGACAGAGTGTGACGGATGGCTGATTTCGACTGGCTATTCTCGGACAGGCTCCTAGGCGGAATATACTGTACTATTCATGCTGCCAGGAGGCCTTTGATCACGATGCCCCTGGGAGTTGTGGGCTCGGTCCCAACAGGATGAGAGACGATCACAACAGGCTCTGGTAAAAGGAGAGGTAGGGTGAGGATACTATTGGTTGATGATGAGAAACTGGCTCGTGTACGCTTGCGGGAACTGGTGAACCAGATTGGTGGTCACATCATTGTTGGTGAGGCAGAAAACGGCAGTGATGCTATCGAAAAAACCATGAATTTAAAGCCCAACCTGCTATTGATGGATATCCGTATGCCGGTGATGGATGGTCTTGAGGCCGCCATGCACCTGATGTCGCTGGAAATGCCACCGGCGGTAATTTTTACCACAGCGTATGATCAACATGCCCTCGAGGCCTTTGAGGTCAATGCGGTTGATTATCTGCTCAAGCCGATTCGAAAAGAACGGCTGGCGGCAGCCTTAAGCAAAGCGCGACGGGTTACCCGCCGACAGTTGCTTGAGATACACCGCAACCAGGATGACTCGGCATCCAGGACCCATATCAGTATCCAGTTGCGGGGTTCCATCAGTTTGGTTCCGATCGAAGAGATTATCTATTTCATGGCTGATAGCAAGTATGTTACGGTGCGCACCGAAGATGGTAGTCACCTGATTGAAGATTCACTGGTCAGTCTGGAAAAGGAGTTCGATGAGCGATTCCTGCGGATTCACCGCAATGCTCTGGTCTCAGTTCGTTCCATAGAGGGGCTGGAGAAACAACCCAACGGTCGTTGGATGGTGCAGTTTAAGAAAATTGATGACAAACTTGAAGTCAGCCGCCGCCACACTTCAACGGTCCGACGTTGGATTCGCCGCTAATATAGATCGAGGTCCTTGCGCCTTTGTGTTTTTTTACTGGCGAATGCGCTGACCGCTGTTGGGGTCGAATAAATAAAAATGCTGTGGGTCCACAGTAACAGTGAATCGGTCAGTGGCCCTGGCAGCGATGGCGGCAGGTAGCTTGATGACAATTTCCAGATCTTCGATATGACCGTGGAGCAGTGATTCTGCTCCAAGAGGCTCAACGATGTCGATGATGATTTCAAGTTCCGACCAATGATTGGTCGGCACGGTGAAGTGCTCGGGGCGGATGCCAAGAATAGCGGGACCTTGGTGAGTACTGGCCGCTGTCAGTTGCAATACCGTGTTGTCCGAGATGCGAAGTTGCTGGCCATGGACAGTAACAGGCAGAAAATTCATCGCCGGCGAGCCGATAAATCCGGCCACGAAGAGGGTATCAGGGTTCCGGTAAATCTCCATCGGGGTACCGATTTGCTCAGCGCGACCCTCATTAATCACAACCAGCCGATCGGCCATGGTCATGGCCTCGACCTGGTCATGAGTCACATACAGGCTGGTGACCTGTAGACGTTGCTGCAGGCGACGGATTTCCAGGCGCATCTGTACCCGCAGCTTGGCATCGAGATTGGACAATGGTTCATCAAACAGAAAGACATCAGGTTCACGTACAATGGCCCGGCCCATGGCTACACGTTGACGTTGGCCACCGGAGAGTTGTCGCGGTTTGCGATCCAACAGTCCCTCGATCTGCAACAGCGTCGCGGCCTTGTCGACCCGCCGTGTGATCTCCTCCTTGGGTAATTTTCGCAGTTTCAGGCCATAGGCCATATTGCCGCGTACTGACATATGGGGGTACAAGGCATAGTTCTGGAACACCATGGCAATGTTGCGGTCTTTGGGTTCACATTGGTTAACCAGGCGTTCACCGATGTGAACTTCACCAGCGGTGATGTCTTCCAGCCCGGCCACCATGCGCAGCAGGGTTGATTTGCCACAGCCGGAAGGGCCGACGATGACGATAAATTCACCGTCTTGTATATCAATACTGATGCCGTGGACTACGGTGGTCTTGCCATAAGTCTTGACCACATTCAGTATTTGCATCTGTGCCATGTTATTTCTCGGTCTCAGTCAGGCCTTTGACAAACATTTTTTGCATAGTGATGATGACCAGAATCGGTGGCAGCATAGCCAATAAGGTGGTCATCATAATGAGGTTCCATTCCGGGGCCTGTTCGGCTGCCTCGAGCATTTGCTTGATGCCCATGACTACGGTGTACATGCTGCGGTCCGTAGTGATCAGCAGTGGCCACAGATATTGGTTCCAGCCGTAGATAAACAAAATCACGAACAGTGCTGCGATATTGGTCCGCGACATCGGAATCAGAATATCCCAGAAAAATCGCATGGGTCCAGCTCCATCGATACGAGCCGCTTCCAGCAATTCATCCGGAATGGTCAGGAAGGTTTGCCGAAACATCAGGGTAGCCGTAGCAGAGGCGATGAGTGGGACGCTTAAGCCCCAGTAGTTGTTGAGCATATGCAGGTCAGCAACCACCTGAAAGGTGGGTACAATCCGCACTTCGACCGGCAGCATCAAGGTGATAAAGATCATCCAGAAAAAGCCCATGCGGAAGGGAAATTTGAAATAGACAATAGCAAAGGCCGATGGGAGGGAGATGACAATTTTACCGACCGCAATCATCAGGGCCATGGCCAGGCTGTTGAGCAGCATATTGCCGACCGGTTGACCGCCGGCACCCTCGATACCCTGACCCCAGGCGGCGGCCAGGTTTTGGAAAAACTGGTTGCCGGGTAACAAGGGCAGCGGGACCTGGGTAATTCGAACTGCATCATGGGTGGCAGCTACAAAGGTGATCCAGATCGGCAAGGCCAGTACGGCGATGCCAACAATTAATACACAGTGCGCAATTACGGTGGTGACGGGGCGGTTCTCGATCATGTGTATTCCACCTTGCGCTCGATATAGCGGAACTGGATGACCGTCAATACGATTACAATAAACATCAAAATCACCGATTGGGCCGCTGAGCTGCCCAGATCCAGGCCAATGAAGCCATCGTTATAGACCTTGTAGATGAGAATTTCAGTGGCTTTGGCCGGGCCACCCTGGGTCATGGCATCGACTATACCGAAGGTATCAAAGAAGGCGTAGACAATATTGACGACGATGAGAAAAAAAGTGGTGGGTGAGATCAATGGTAGAATAATGGTCAGAAAACGGCGTCCCGGTCCGGCACCATCAATGGCGGCAGCTTCAATCAGGGAGCGCGGAATAGCCTGCATGGCAGCCAGAAAAAACAAAAAATTGTAGCTGATTTGTTTCCAGATTGAGGCAGCCATGACCAGAAACATGGCCTGGCCCCCGTTGAGTTTGTAATTCCAGTCAACACCGAAACCCTGCAACATATAGGTTAAAATACCCAGTGTGGGATCAAACATGAACACCCACAGTGCGCCAGCTATGGCCGGGGCGACCGCGTAAGGCCAGATCAGCAAGGTTTGATAGGCCATGGCGCCGCGTAGCACACGATCCGTCATACCCGCAAAAAACAGGGCCAGGCCAATCGAGATACTGGCAACCAGGGATGAAAAAACCGCGGTACGACCGAAAGCATCCAAATAGTAGGCGTCGTCAAACAACTCTTTGAAATTGTCGAACCAGACGAACTCAGTTTTCAGGCCGAAGGCATCCTGCAACAGTAAGGACTGATAAAGGGCTTGTGTCGCCGGCCAGAAAAAAAATACCAAGGTGATGGCCATCTGTGGGGCCACCAGTAAATACGGCAGATAAGATGATTTGAAATGTACGCGCTTGAGCATGAAAAAAGCATAAAATCCGGACCGGACCGTGATCAGGAAGGCGGGATCTGATGGGCAGATCCCGCCGGTGCTCCTGTTCCGCGCTGTCCTGCCGGAATGGCTTAGCGGTTAGCTTTTTCGAACTTGCGCAACAGCTTGTCGCCACGCTTGACGGCAGTATTCAGCCCTTGTGTAGCGGTCTTTTTGCCGGCCCAGATGGCCTCAAGCTCTTCGTTAATGATGTCGCGGATTTGTACGAAGTTACCAAAACGAAGGCCTCGTGAATTGGCGGTCGGGGTATTCAGACTTAGCTGTTTGATGGCGGTATCTGTGCCTGGGTTAGATTTGTAGAAACCTTGTTTCTGACTCAGCTTATAGGCCGCTGTAGTAATCGGGACATAACCGGTTTGTTGATGCCACCAGGCCTGGACCTTGGGTGAAGAGAGGTAGTTGAGGAATTTTGCCACACCTATATAATCCCCTTTGGGGTGCCCTTTGAGGACCCACAGCGTGGCACCACCGATAATGGAGTTCTGCGGGGACTTGATGATATCCGGGTAGTAGGGCAGCATGGCCTGGCCGAATTTGAACTTGGCCTGTTTCGTGATGGCGCCATAGTAAGCGGATGAATTCAGCCACATACCGCATTCGCCATTGGTGAATTTGGGCAGGCTGTCACCACGGCGTCCTCCGTAGACAAATAAATGGCCTTTTTGCCAGGCGGCAAGATTGGCAATATGCCGGATAACATATTTATTATTAAAGGTAAATTTTGTATCCAGTCCGGCGAAGCCATTCTCTTTGGTGCCGATCGGCAGGTTATGCCAGGCACTGAAATTCTCGATTTGCACCCAGGATTGCCAGCCAAAAGAGAAGCCACATTTGTAGCCCGCCTTGACGATTTTTTGTGCATCCGTCTTTACTTCCGGCCAGGTTACCGGCGGTGATTTGATACCGGCTTTTGCAAAGGCGTCCTTGTTGTACCACAGCACCGGGGTAGAGCTATTGAACGGCATGGATAGCAACTTGCCTTGCGGGGTTTGATAATAACTGATCACGGCTGGCAGAAAGCCAGATTTATCAAAGGGTTGACCGGCGTCAGCCATGACATCTTCTACCGGATAAACCGCACCTTTAGCGGCCATCATGGTCGCAGTGCCGACTTCAAAGACCTGCACAATATGCGGCTGCTTGTTGGCTCTGAAGGCGGCAATAGCCGCAGTCATGGTCTCAGTATAGTTGCCCTTGTAGACGGGTACGACCTTATAATCGGACTGGGTTGCATTAAAATCAGCCGCAATTTTGTTGACTCGCTCGCCATTGGCCCCACCCATTGCGTGCCACCATTGAATCTCCGTTGCGGCTTGTGCAATTGACATTGACATGCCGGCTGTCACAGCAGCACAGAGCAGTGTTTTCTTCAACATGTTGCTTTCTCCACCTGTTATTGACTAATTAAAGGCCGCAGAAGTTAAGAATCGCGACCACCTTTGGGGGTTGTACAGCTTGCCCCGAGTCTGAATGCTCGCATTACAACACAAGCGCCATTGTGACGCAATGAAATGTTCGTATGTGAAAGCCACCATTCAGGCACAACTGGCAATCACCAGCGCTCAGACATTCTAGGAATTGTATGTGACCGATTTGTTACATCCTGGTCGGCCCACCAAAAAAAGGGGTCAGAGCCCTTTTTTGTTGATACAGCAAAATAAAAGGGCTCTGACCCCTTTTTTTATCTTTTTCTTTATGCGGCCAGGTTGAGGATGAATACCCACTGCTTCGGGGTCACAGGCAGGATGGAGAGGCGGTTTCCGCGCTGCAACAGGCGCATGTCGGCGAGTTCGGGGCAGGCCTTCATTTCCTGAAGGCGTACAACCCGTTTGAACCGGGAGCGAAATTGCACATCAACCATGACCCAGCGTGGATTCTGAGGGCTGCTTTTTGGGTCAAAGTAATGACTTGTTGGGTCCCATGCGGTGAAATCCGGGTAGGCGGTACGGACCACCTCCATGGTTCCGGTGACGCCTGGTTGTGGGCAATTGGAGTGATAGAAAAAAATCGGATCACCCAGCGACATCTGGTCACGCATAAAATTCCTGGCCTGGTAATTGCGTATGCCATCCCAGTGATCACGCTGCTCAGGCATGTTCTGCAGATGCTCGATGCCGAATACGCCCGGTTCGCTTTTCATGAGCCAGTGTTGTAAAGGTCGGTGCTGCATGGGTCAGTCCTGCAGTGCTCGTGGTCGCTGTAGTCCTTGCTCGGTCACAATCCCATCCAGGGTAATGTCCCAGGGATCCCGAGGTAGCTGCTCGATGTACTGAAAGCCATAGGCCAATCCGATTAACCGTGGTTTGGAGCGTTGCGGTGATTGGCCGAGAAAAGCAAAACTACTGTCATAATAGCCACCACCCATACCCAGCCTGAAGCCTTGTGCATCAAATGCCACCAGGGGTAGCAGTACGCAGTCCAGATCACGGGCACGCAGTCGGTATCGTGGTAGCACAATGGGCTCTGGAATACCGAAGTAATCACGCCGCAGGGTACTGCCCGCTTCATACAGGGCATATTGCAGACGCAGATGATTATGAGCACGGGATGGCGGCAGAATGGGTAAATAACAGTTTCTGCGCCAACACCACAGCTGTCTGATGAGCGGCAGAGTGTCGACTTCCCCCTGAATCGGGTAATACAAGCCAATGCGTCGAAAGTGCCGAGAGGACAGAATTCGCCATAAGTGATGATAGATGGCTGTATTCAGAGATTGACGGCACGTACCTGACAAGCCGCGGCGAGCTGAGAGAATTTTCCGACGCAAGTCGCTTTTGTGCACCTGATGTTCCTGTGGAGCCGCTAGGAGGCTGTCCGAGAAATAGAAGCCGACCGGTTATTGCTCCTATTCTCGGACAGCCTCTTGGGGGTGTCACC
>DRJH01000023.1 GCA_011052285.1 Gammaproteobacteria bacterium | reverse complement strand
TGGAAATATACCTTTGCTGTAGGCACTAAGCAGCCGGTCACAGGAAAGATCACCACCAATTGCCAGCAGACCTTCGCTTGATGCCAGGTTGGGATCGGGGAAATCTTCGGTCATTTTGTAACGATGCACTTTCTTTTCCTGGCTGGTGGCACATAAGTCTTGGCAGTTTCTTTGTCTTGACGGACAATGCGAGATCTATTTTAGTGATCAAATTCAGAACATGACAGCAAGAATCAATATTGTACTGGCACAACTTAATCCTCATGTCGGCGATGTGAGTGGCAATATTCAGCGAATCATTCGGGCTGTAGCTGATGCCAGGAAGCTCGGAGCTCAGCTGGTCGTATTTCCCGAGCTGAGTGTGACTGGGTACCCTCCGGAAGACCTGTTGTTTCGTGAAGATTTCATCATACGTGCACACAAGGCCATTGACCATCTGGTGGTGCGATTGCCAGCTGAAGTCACGGTGGTAGTGGGCTATCCAAGAAAGGTCGGTGAAGCGCTATACAACAGTGCGGTCGTTCTGCGGCAGGGCATGATCGTTACCCATTATAATAAGTGGTTATTGCCCAATTATGGGGTCTTCGATGAAAAACGTTATTTCTTGCCTGGGAATAATCCCTGTGTGATAGAGGCTAATGGCTGTCCTATTGGCATCACAATTTGTGAGGATGCATGGGAATTCGGGCCGGTTGAGGCTGCAGTAGCTGCAGGGGCCAGGATTGTCGTGTCACTCAATGCCTCTCCTTATACCCGAGGTAAATCTGCTGTTCGTCAGCGGCAGGTGTTGGCGGCCCGGGCCCGCAGTTGTAGGTGTCCCATCATTTATGTTAATCAGGTGGGAGGACAGGATGAACTGGTTTTTGATGGAGGCTCATTTACAGTAAATTCTGCAGGTCTGGTCGTGCAGCGTAGCCCCCAGTTCCAGGAGCATCTGGCACGGATCGAGTGTTCCTTGACGACGACTGGAGTTGTACATTGCACAGGCAAGGTGGTAGCTGAGCAGAATGATATTGTCACAGTTTATCAAGCACTGACCTTGGGCCTGGGTGATTATATCCACAAAAATGGCTTCCCCGGCGCCCTTGTCGGCTTATCAGGGGGTATCGATTCGGCATTGACACTGGCTATTGCTGCTGACGCGTTGGGTGCTGATTGCGTAGAAGCTATTTTGATGCCATCTCGTTATACCCGCCAAATGAGCATTGATGATGCCTTGTTTGAGGCGAAGACTCTGGGTATCAAGCCTCACTTACTGGAGATAGAGCCATCTTTTCGTGCGCTGATGGGTACGCTGCAGCCTGTTTTTGGGCAGGTGAAGGCGGATACCACCGAAGAGAATATACAAGCCAGAATCCGTGGGCTGATGTTGATGGCGATTTCCAATAAGTGCGGCAAGATGGTGGTGACCACGGGTAACAAAAGTGAAATGGCGGTGGGTTATGCCACTTTGTATGGGGACATGGTGGGTGGCTTTGCGGTACTCAAGGATGTCCCAAAAACACTGGTCTATCAATTGGCGAAATATCGAAACAGTCAGTCTGAAGTCATTCCTCAGCGAGTTATCGAGCGCCCCCCCAGTGCTGAATTGGCTCCCGATCAACTGGATGAGGACAGTCTGCCGCCTTATCCCGAGCTGGATGCGGTGCTGGAACGGTATATTGAGCTAGAGTGGTGTGTTGATAAAATTGAGTCTGACGGGTATACCCGATCAATGATCGAAAGAGTGGTTGATCTTGTCGACCGTAATGAATACAAGCGCCGACAGGCCGCACCGGGTGTGCGAATTTCGGGTCGTGCTTTTGGCCGGGATCGCCGTTATCCTTTGACGTGGGCGAGATACCACCGCTAAAAAACTACGATGAGGTCACCAGATAGCGACTTTGCGGGAAATTCTTTTTCAGTACTCTGCGTGCATCCTTGGCCAGATCTGACAGGCCCATTTTTTGATAGGCTTTAATCATAATACTCAAGGCATCTTCAACAGCTGGTGTTTGGGAGAATTGATTGATGATGGTTTTGCTGCGGTTAACCGCAGCTACATAAGCCTGTCGTTTCAGGTAGAAGCGTGCCACGATCACTTCGTGCCTGGCCTGGGCATTGAGTAAATAACCCATTCGTTTGCGTGCGTCTTCGGAGTAGGGGCTTTGAGGGTAACGCTCTACCAATCGCTTGAATGCTTCGTAGGCTTGCCGTGCGGCAGAGGGGTCGCGATCACTTAAATCGGCGTTGCCGGCAAATTTACCGAGAAATGTTCGATCTTCGGTAAAACTGATAAGTCCTTTTAGATACTGGGCGTAGGCTGCGTTTTTGTGGGTTGGGTGTAGGCGCAAAAAGCGATTAACCGCAGCCAGTCCTAATTCCCTTTGATCGGCCTTGTAATAGGCGTAGCCAACTTCAAGCTGGGCTTGTACCGCGAACTTCCCATAAGGGTAGCGTGCTTCCAACTGTTCATAAAGCTTGATGGCAGATTCATACTTGGCGTCATTGAGCGCGGTTTTGGCTTCTGCGTAGAATTTCTGGGCAGTCCAATTTGCTCGTTCATCAGCAGTTTTCTGCAGGGCGGAACAACTGCTTAGGGTAAAGGTGATAAACAGCAGTCCAAAAATGAGTGATTTTGATAGCACTGGGATTGATCTCGAGGGTAAAATTTCCAAGGGTATAAAGGATACTCTGAAACGGAGATTTCTAGAAGTCCCCAGGAGGCTGTCCGAGAATAGAGAACCTACTGCGGATAAGCGGACTTTGGCCCGATTTTCTATGATTTTCGTTACATACAACCAGTATTCGCCTCAAATCATAGAAAAACCGGCCTCAAATCCATTTTCCCTCGCCATGGCCCCTATTCTCGGACAGCCTCCTAGGGCTGCAGTAGACGAATTTTCAGGCATACAATGAAACAAACAGACAAAAATTTACAGGAAGGCCGTCATCTGACCATCCGAATACCGGCTGAATTGTGCACATGTCGCCTGGATAAGGCCTTGTCTGGTTTGTTGCCGGAGTATTCCAGGGCAACCCTGCAGAGATGGTTGCGCTCGGGGCGAGTTACAGTCGATGGTCGAGCCATGGCGGTTCGCGATATCGTGCCGGCAAACACCTTGGTGGATATCGAGTGTCAAGCCGAAGTGACTGAAGAATGGATTGCGCAGCCTTTGGAGCTGGATATCGTTGCCGAAGATGATAGCTTGTTGGTACTGAATAAACCATCCGGCCTGGTGATGCATCCAGGTGCCGGAAATCCGGATCACACGCTTGTGAATGCGCTTCTTTACTATGAACCGAAGCTGGCTGCCTTGCCACGGGCCGGTATCGTGCATCGTCTGGATAAGGATACCAGTGGTTTGCTGGTGGTGGCACGCACAGAGGCAGCACGGCTACAGTTGATCGAACAGTTGCGTACACACACCGTTTTCCGCCAATATGATGCTGTGGTTTGTGGTCACCCTGAGCAGCGGGGGACCATTGATGCTCCGGTTGGTCGATCCCATCACGATCGAATTCGCATGGCGGTGACACGTAGTGGGAAACCTGCCGTCAGTCATTACCGTTCGCGGGAGCAATATCGCGCTCACAGCTGGGTGGCGGTACGCCTTGAGACTGGACGAACACATCAGATTCGTGTGCACATGCGTCATATTGGATTTCCATTGGTTGGAGATTTGGTTTATGGAGAGCGGCCGCGAATCACGCAACATATGACTCAAACATTGTCCCGATTACTGCGTGGATTTGGGCGTCAGGCACTACATGCCAGCACCTTGAGCCTGGTCCACCCTGCCACAGGCAAGACGGTAAGTTGGAAGGTGCCTTTGCCTGATGATATCCTGGAGTTGTTGTCTGCCTTGCGTGAAGATAGGGTAGATTGCTGAGCGCTCTCGTTAATGTTTACAAGTCCTGAATTTATGGCCGGGAATTCACCATGTCAGTTCTTGACAGTGCTGTAGTCGAATGGTAGTTTACCGCTGCCAGAGTGTGTATCTACCGTTTCGTCCAATATTCCACAGTCATACGCTTAACTCAGAGGATTGATCAGAATGCAAGGTCTGCAAAAACCATTAAAAGCACTTACTATTGCGGTATTTGCTGCTGTATTTATCAGCGGATGTGCCAGTGCCAAAAAAGCACCGGTTGCTGCCGCACCTGCCGCTGCACCGGCTCCAGCGGTGGTCACAGCGCCTGCCCCAGCAACCACTCCGGTTCAGCCTGCTGCCCCTGCCGAGCCCAAGGATGATACCTATGTGGTGACCAAAGGAGACTGTCTGTGGTGCATTTCTGGCAAGAATGATATTTATGGCGATCCCTACGATTGGCCACTGCTGTATAAGCGCAATGCCGACCAGATCAAGGATGCCGATTTGATCTATCCTGGCCAAGAGCTAAAAGTACAACGTGGTGTATCAGACGCAGCCATACAGCAGGCGCAGGACCATGCTAAAACACGGGGTGCGTGGACCTTGGGGGTGACAGAGGAGTCAGATAAAGTATTTTTGGCCAAGTCTCTCTAGGAGGGAGATTGACCGGAAGGGGGCGGCTGGTTTGTCGCTCCTACAAAACCGCCGCTTCCACCAGCCATGTTGGTTGATGCGAGGGAAAGCGGATTTGAGACCGCATTCTATGATATGAGGCGGATGCTTGTAGTCATTCCATTATGAGAATCGGAGGAATGTCGGACCAAAGTCCGTTTTTCCGTGGAAGGTTCCCAGTGCTCGGACAGCCTCCTGAGAAAGAGATGCATAGCAGACGAGTTATCTTGGTGGCATGCCGATTGCTAACGTAACAAGGCCCCGCTTAGTCGGGGCTTTGTCGGTTGTGCTTGCATGGTTACGAGTCGACCGGAAATAAATACGGTCCCAGAAATAACATGAGTATTATTGCGCTCTGGGTGCTATGAGCGCAGGGGAACTGACGTCACTTGCCGTGAAGTGGACTAACGCTCGATCTCTGATTGTGCAGGTAAGCGGCCGTATTATCACCCGCAAAGTGACACGCACTGCCGCAGCGTTGTCATTTACCACGTTGCTTGCATTGGTTCCGCTAGCTACTGTGATGCTTTCGGCATTATCGGTATTCCCGGTTTTTTCGCATTGGGGAGAAACACTGCAAAGTTTTATTTATTTGCATTTTATGCCCGCTGCTGGTGACGTTATTCGCAGTAATATTGAGCAATTTTCTCGTCAAGCAGCACGTTTGACCACGCTAGGCCTGGTGTTTTTGTTGCTTAGTGCCCTGTTTCTATTGTCGACCATTGAAGGCGCCTTTAACGATTTATGGCAAGTTAAAAGAGGACGACAATTGCTGCAGCGCCTGTTGTTGTATTGGACGCTACTCACATTGGGACCGCTGTTAATGGGTGCGGCACTGTCCCTGACCTCTTCGCTAGTATCGGGGAACCTTTTTAATAGTTTTGGTCCACTGACAGCGATGATTAGTAGTATCGGTCCTTTCGTACTCGAATGGGCAACATTTTTGATGATGTATGTTGCCATACCAAATTGTGTGGTGCCATTCCGTCCAGCAGCATTTGGAGCCATTCTGGCTGCTGCTTTGTTCCAGATTGCAAAATTCGGCTTTGGTTGGTTCGTTACCCATTTCAAGAGTTACGAGATTATCTATGGGACTTTAGCTTCGTTGCCGGTTTTTTTGCTGTGGCTGTATCTTTCCTGGCTGGTTGTTTTGATTGGGGCTATCGTTACCATCACATTGTCAGAGAAAGATAAACAAATCAATGAACAAACACCATAAGCCTTGGCGAGAGCTTATTTTAAATGCCTGTTATGTGGTGGCCTGCAGCGCCAACAGGTCAAAATAGTGATGTTGCTCCAGCAACTTTACGCAGCTGAAGCGGTATAGTGTATGGCCGTCATCGAGTAGTAGTGATTGACCTTTGCTATATCTACCCGGATCAATGAGCAGACTTACGGGTCGTTCCAGTAGTGGGTTTTGTGGGATCAGGAGCGCTGAAACAATATCGGTAACACGGTGTGAGGTGTCCAGCATCGTGGCTACAGGAGTTATTCCCGGCCCAAGATTTTCTACACCTAGTTGCAGTAGTGCCTGTGGATGTTGTCTTACCCAGCGCACAATGCCGATATGCCATGCCTCGTGGTCAATATCCATCGCCAGTACACTGCCCAGATCGAGTGTTAGCTGATTAGACGTTGTTCCGCACAGGCAAAGTCCGGTAGGACTTTCGTTGATGCTGTACCAATCCACGATGGGGTGTTGCGTTGCAGACTCATGGTTAGCAAGTAGCTGCTGAATAAATCGATAGCGACTGTCTACTATTTTTCGAGTTGGCGATGTAGTGTACTGCAGCAGATGATCTGGAATCAGCAAGGATTTGTTATGCAAGAGCTGATGACAGGCTGGTAGGCTGAATACAACCGTGCACCCTGACTTTTTGCTAAGTCGTGCGCTTATACGATTTGGTACAAGATCCCATGCCCGCAATGCACGGGAAATAAAGAATTTATCCGCTACTATGGGAGTATATTTTCTGGTATTTCGCTCCCGCCATAGTTTGCGAAGCCGCATAGTCAGAGGCTTGGTGTCCAAAAGCCAAGTTGCTGAAAGCGCACTGTTTTGGTCAATCAAGGCTAATGGTTTTGCTGGCAGATCGAGTACGGGCTCGATGATGAACTTGCCACGCGAGGAGTCCGGTTTTCTATAGATTGAGAGTTTAGCGGCTCCGCTATATTCGCCAAGAAAGGTACAGGCTGCTAATGTAGTACTGATGAGTTGTTGGTGGGGATTGAAGACCCCGATCAATATCGCTTGTAAATAGGCACCTGCAATCGAACATATCTTCTCTGGAGCGCGGGGATGGGTCAGTGTGCGATGCCGCAAGTTTTTGGTGCAGGAATGAAATAGCTGATGTATTTCGAACCATAATCCTTCCGGTATGGGTTGATATTGCAAGCTGGATCGACAATAGGTCAGGTAGAGATGAAATAGAGTCCTTTGCGTTACCTGCGCATTGGGTGGGGTCGCATGAAAGGCATGTGCTTGCTGCAACAGAATGATTTTGTACCCATAGGCCATTTCCATTTCGATTTCCGCCGCGATACGAGCTTCATCAGCTAAAGCAGGCGGTAGCGGGAGTCGGCAGTTAATCAAATTCCGGTCAATCGTTTCTTCCAGTTGTTGTAATGGATGTTGAAATTCTTCCAGTAGCGACCAGCGCTTCGGCGGCTTCATGGAACAGCGATTTTGCTCCTTCAGCCTGATAAGAATTTGTTGCAGACAAACCCCGGTATCCTCCCAGCACAGGTCTGCCAACCAGCGTTTGTTATTGATGAGGTGCATGCGAGCTGCCTTACTGATGGGCGCTTGTTGTGGAACAGTAAGAAGCAGTGTCATATAAAGATTTGTGTGATTTGGTGTGTCGTTGCGACGCCTTGTGGGTCAGAGTTTGTGCATCGTCTGCAAGGTTGTCAGCACATCTTGCAGGGTGATATCCTGACTTTCCGCGGAGGTACGTGCCTTGTATTCTATGCTGCCAGCTTTGAGACCACGGTCGCTGATCACCAGGCGGTGGGGAATGCCGATTAAATCCATGTCAGCAAACATCGCTCCCGGGCGTTCTTGTCGGTCATCCAGCAAAACCTCGAATCCGGCCTCGGACAGTTCCAGGTAAAGGGCGTCGGCCGCTTTTGCCACCGCCGTTGAACGCTGCAGCCCTATCGGCACGATGGCGACTTCGAACGGTGCAATACTTGCCGGCCAAAGCACACCACGATTGTCATGATGTTGCTCTATTGCGGCAGCCACAACACGGGTGATGCCTATGCCATAACAACCCATTTGCAGTGTCCTGCTGATACCCTGTTCGTCGAGTACGGTAGCATCAAGCTGTTCACTATACTTGCTACCTAGTTGAAAAATATGACCAACTTCTACACCTTTGCGGATTTTCAGGAGAATTTCTTCATGTTCTTCGCAAACTGGACAGGGGTCACCTGCAACCACTTTGCGCAGGTCTGCGATTTCAGGCTCCGGAAGGTCTCGGCCCCAATTAACCCCGTCCAGGTGGAAGCCGTCGCGATTGGCGCCACAGATAAAATCATGTAGGCGAGCTGCACTTTCATCGACAATGACCGGAATGGCAAGATTGACCGGTCCGATGGAGCCTGGCGAGCAATTTGCTGACAGTCGGACATCATCTGCACTGGCAAAACACAATGGTTTGGCTACTAACGGGTATTTTTCTGCTTTCGTCAAATTGAGTTCATGGTCCCCACGTAGTACTAATGCCACGATACCACCACTACCGTTGACCAGCAGTGTTTTTATGGTTCGTGAAGCCGGGATGGTCAGAGCTGCACACAATTCACTGATGGTATCAATCCCAGGTGTGGAGATTTCGGTGATTTCTTTCGTGGCAGGCCGGCGTTTGCCAAGTGGTGGCAATGCAGTTGTGAGTTCAACATTACTGGCAGTCCCGCAATGGTCACAGATGGCAATGGAATCTTCTCCAGAGTCGGCCAGCACATGAAATTCATCCGAAGTGCTGCCACCGATTGCACCGCTGTCTGCACTTACCGCCCGAACATCAAGGCCAAGTCTATCAAAGATTCGAAAATAGGCATCCTTCATAATCTGGTAGGATCGACTCAGGCCTGCGGTATCGATATCAAAGGAATACGCATCTTTCATAATGAATTCACGAGAGCGCATAACCCCAAATCGGGGGCGTATTTCATCCCGAAACTTGGTCTGTATCTGATAGACATTAAGTGGCAGTTCGCGATAGCTGCGCAACTGATTGGCAATCAGTGTAGTCACGACCTCCTCGTGGGTAGGTCCGAAACAGAACTCTCGCTGGTGCCGATCCTTAAGTCGCAACAATTCCGGCCCATATTCCTGCCAGCGACCTGATGCTTGCCATAATTCTGCAGGCTGCACTGCAGGCATCAGGATTTCCTGGGCGCCGGCACGGTTCATTTCTTCGCGGACAATCGCTGCTACTTTTTGGACAACCCGCAAACCCAGCGGCAGCCAATTATAAAGGCCCGCAGCAACCTTTCTAATCATGCCGGCACGCAGCATCAACTGGTGACTTGTGATTTCCGCGTCAGCTGGGGTTTCTTTCAAGGTTGGTAGCAGCAGTTGGCTTGTACGCATGTGTTGGGTTCCATTGAAATAGAAGAAATAGTCGATAAAACTGATTGAGCTGTAGGTGGCTTGGTCAGCGTAACAGGAAGGATAGCTTTTTTCCCGATACAGAGCCAGCGTATCGATGATACTCCAGTAGTTAAGACGAAATGCCTCGCTATTGTGCATCGGTGGCAGGCGACAAATCGGTTGGCCCCTGTCCTCGGATAGACTGTTGCAGGAAGCAAGACTGGTTGTAACGGAAGGGATACGCTACACTTGGATCCACTCATTTCGAATCCTTCCCTCTATAGGCCTGTTCATGCTGCAATACCCGAAATTTGACCCCATTGCCCTCCATTTGGGTCCGCTGCAAGTCCATTGGTATGGATTAATGTACTTGTTGGCATTTGCAACAGCCTGGTGGTTGGCGACGATTTTGGCGAAACGGCCGAATAGCGGCTGGGCCGTTGAGGAAGTAGGTGATTTGGTTTTTTATGCCGCACTCGGTGTTATTCTTGGCGGCCGAATTGGTTATGCTCTGTTTTACCAACCCGGGCAATATCTTGCTAACCCTTTGACAATTCTTGAGGTATGGAAAGGCGGGATGTCGTTTCATGGGGGGTTGATTGGGGTCTCTATAGCGTTGTGGCTGTATGCGAGAAAAACCCGGCGCAGCCTTCTCGCTGTTGGGGATTTCGTGGCTCCGTTGGTAGCACCAGGACTTGGATTTGGGCGGCTCGGTAATTTCATCAATCAGGAACTCTGGGGCCGTGTAACCGATCTCCCCTGGGGCATGGTTTTTCCACTTGCTGGTCAACAGCCAAGGCATCCTTCACAGTTGTATGAAGCGCTTCTTGAAGGGCTGATTTTGTTTATATTGGTTTGGTTGTATGCGAGAAAAACCAGGCCACGTGGTGCAGTGATGGGGATGTTCTTACTTGGTTATGGGATTTTTCGGTTTTTGGTGGAATTCGCTCGTGAACCAGATTCTTTCCTGGGCTTTGTGGCATTTCGTTGGATGTCGATGGGTCAGGTGCTGAGTATCCCATTAATCATATTGGGTATTTATTTTATCATTAGAAAACGGTAAATTTAATGTCATTGCAGATTGTAAAACCGGCGTTGTTTGTGGTGCTACTGTCCCTGTGTTTGCAGCTGCCGGTTATGGCAGGGCAAAAAATCCAAAAATGCCGTGATGCTAAGGGGGCATGGCATTACGGGGATTTTGCCGCGAAGGCGTGTGAAGCCACAAAAGTACAGCGTCTAGATTCCAGTGGGGTCGAGATATCGGTCGATGTCGGACCTACGCTCGCCGAGAAGAGGCAAAAAAAACAACGACAGCAAGTGCTGAAACGGCTACGCAAGCAACAATTTGTGCAACAAAAAAAGGACAAGCAGTTGTTGCGCCTGTATGATTCAGAGCAGGCTGTTATCGATATGCGCGATAAGCGCCTGCAGGCTATCGATCAGGAAATTGCCTCGAACCGCAGCCTGTCTTCTGCCGTTGCTCAGGCACGTGCCAGTTTACAGAAACGGTTGTTAAACAGCAAAAATAACAAAGAAAAACAGCGTCTTGAATCGTTTTTGACTGAATATGATCAGGAAATCCAGGCGTATCGGCGTGTTGAGCAGCAAACTCTACGTCGTCGCCAAACGGTACGATTGAAATACACCCAGGATTTGGCTGCATTCCGGGATTTATTGCGTCGTCAGGCAAAGCGGCCCGGGGCGGCAGTACAATAAAAAACACCTTCGTTGTAAAGCGATCAACACGTGTCATTGTGGCTTCCGGGTGATGGATGCAAACCCTGCAATAAACGACATTTATCAATGGCTCCGAAGATTTAATTAGTGTTGTAGCTTGCGAAGCGATAAAGTGCTGCAGTGGCTGATCCGGGCGTATGAAACGATTGGCTGCGGTTCGATATGTCATTACCAAGGGGGTGAGACCCGCACGTGCTCGTGTAATCATTGATCACAGGTCTTGCCGTGGAAATCTAAAAAAGATAGTAACTCTTCAGCGTGTTTAGATTTTGGTTCAGTACCAGGCATATTCGCACGGAGAATGTGAGTATATAGGTCATATGTGAGCATTCGGGTACGAACATAACGCCGTAATGGGACAAAATCAATGAATGCGCTGAATAGTTACAAAGATATTTAAAATATTCTGGAGAAAGTAAGAATGCCTACTTATGTGCGTACCGATAAGTGTGACGGTTGCAAAGGTCAGGACAAGACCGCCTGCATGTACATTTGCCCCCATGACCTGATGCGTCTGGACAAAGATGGCAGTGAAACCGGCTGGGCGATGAAGGCCTACAATCAGGAGCCGGAGCAGTGTTGGGAGTGCTATTCCTGCGTCAAAATTTGTCCGCAACAGGCGATTGAATGCCGTGCTTATGCGGATGTGGTTCCATTGGGTGGACAAGTACAACCGCTGCGTGGCTCCGAGTCCATTATGTGGACCATTAAGTTCCGCAACGGCAATATGAAACGTTTCAAGTTTCCGATCCGTACCACCCCTGAGGGTTCTATCGATCCTTACAACAATCTACCTGATGTCAGTATGGATGAGATCGGAGATCATTCGACACTATTCACTAAACGCACACACGTCTGTGACATGAACCAGTTTGCTGTCAACCGGTAATACGGAAGAGCGACTATTGGTTGTCAAATGACGGGCGTGGGACAGAAAATACATCATTAAGCAGGGGAATCCAGCATGGCTGAATATGGCTTCGAAAATCCAGAAGTTGTTGAGGAAGAAGTAGATATATTGATTATCGGCGGTGGTATGGCAGCCTGTGGGGCTGCCTTTGAAATAACGCGATGGGTGCAGGACACCGATCTGAAAATTAAATTGGTCGACAAGGCGGCCATGGACCGTTCCGGCGCTGTGGCGCAGGGACTGTCTGCGATCAATACCTATATGGGGGATAATGATCCGGCTGACTATGTGCGCATGGTCCGTGGTGACCTGATGGGTATTACCCGCGAGGATCTGGTCTACGACGTCGGCCGACATGTTGATGATAGTGTGCATCAGTTTGAAAAGTGGGGATTGCCCATTTGGAAGCAGAAGGGGGATGAGGGCAAGCCACTGGCGGAAGGTGGGCGATTCGTTCGCAGTGGCGCCTGGCAGATCATGATAAACGGTGAATCGTATAAATGGATTGTTGCTGAAGCCGCCAAGAAATCGCTTGGTATTGAAAACATTCAGGAACGGGTGTTTATTGTTCGCTTGATTAATGACAAGAATGATCCCGATCGGGTGGCTGGGGCGGCTGGCTTCAGTGTTCGGGAAAACAAGATCTATATTTACAAGTTCAAGGCTTGCCTGCTGGTTTGTGGTGGTGCAGTTAATGTGTTCAGGCCACGCTCTATCGGCGAAGGTACCGGTCGCACCTGGTATCCGGTCTGGAATGCCGGTTCCACCTATGCCATGGGTGCTGAAGCCGGCGCCGAACTGACCCTGATGGAAAACCGTTTCGTCCCGGCCCGTTTCAAGGATGGTTATGGACCGGTAGGGGCCTGGTTCCTGCTGTTCAAGGCCAAGGCCATGAATGCCTTTGGCGAAGACTACCAGGAAAAGAACTATCAGGATCTGGTGGATGCTGGCTATGACCACTACGCCGTGGGTTTCAAGATGGGTACCTGTTTGCGCAATCACCTGATGATGAAGGAGATGCGTGAGGGTCGTGGACCCATCTTTATGGACACACCAACAGCCATGGCCAATCTGGCGAAAAATATGACACCAAAGGAAATCAAACACTTGGAAGCTGAAGCCTGGGAAGATTTTCTCGATATGACGATCGGTCAGTGTGGTGTCTGGGCGGGTGAGAATATTGAGCCGGATAAGGAAATGTCCGAGTTGATGCCGACCGAGCCTTATCTACTGGGTTCGCATGCCGGTTGTTCCGGAATGTGGTGTTCCGGTCCGGAAGATCTGCCGGGGATGCCGGATCACTATCACTGGGGCTATAACCGTATGTCGACGGTTCCGGGGTTATTTACCGCCGGCGATGGTGTGGGAGCCTCGGGGCATAAATTCTCCTCCGGGTCCCATGTAGAGGGACGTATCGCGAGCAAGGCCATGGTTAAGTATGTTCTCGATCATCCCGATATTAAGCCGGAGCTGGAGCGTCCCATCGATGAGCTGGTGGAAGAAATCTATCGTCCGGTACGCAACTTCCTGGAGCACAAGGATTACACAACAGCCATTGATGTTAATCCGAATTATATTACTCCGAAAATGTTGCAGTATCGCCTGCAAAAGATTATGGATGAATATGTTGGCGGAGTTTCAACCATGTATCAGACCAATGCAGCGATGATGAAGGTGGCAACACGCAAGCTGGAGATGATTAAGGAAGATTCGTTGAAAATGCGGGCTAAAGACTTGCATGAGCTGTTGCGTGCCTGGGAGAATTATCATCGTATACTGACTGCCGAAGCACATATGAAACACATCGAGTTTCGTGAGGAGACACGGTATCCCGGGTATTATTACCGCACAGACTATCTACAACTCGATGATGATAACTGGAAATGCTTTGTTAATTCCCGTTATGATCGAAATACCAAGGAATGGTCGTTGAAGAAGGTTAAGTATGTTCAGCTGATCGCTTATGCTGATAATGAACCCAAGGGGATTGCTCACCAGGGCGCTGAGGTTTGAGTCAGTGTTGTAACTGATATCCGTAATAGGAACCGGGCCGGGGGGGGTGAACCTTCCCGGCCCTTTTTTTGCTGCAGCAATATTCACCGCGGCAAGGTAGTATGTGAGTAACTATTCAGCGCATTCATCTTTTGTCCCATTACGGCGTGTGTTCGTACTCGAATGCTCACATTCTCCGTGCGAACATGCCTGGTACTGAACCAAAATCTAAACACGCTGAAGAGTTACATATGTGAATAGTAATGCGTACTCTGTGCGCCCGATATGACACGAGGAATAAACGATGACCAGGGAAACATTCGATCGGTTGATCAGAGAGGGAATCCCCAACAAGGCGCCGATACAACCCACTGTTCTGGAACAGGACAGTACCATTCAGTTTCATTGTCACCCTGGGGTTGCCTGCTTTAACGCCTGTTGCAAGAGCATCGAAATTCAGATTACTCCCTACGATATTATTCGTTTGAAAAATCATCTCGAGCTGGATTCTGCAGATTTTGTGGCACGTTACACATTGCCCTATGCCATGGATGGACAGGGGATGCCGGGGCTGCATCTGGCCACCAAGCCGGGCAGTACCGAATGTATTTTTCTTAGCCCCGAGGGTTGCAGTGTCTACCAGGATCGTCCGGCTGCCTGTCGCTACTACGCACTGGGTGTCATGGGTATGCGCAAGCAAGAGGAGTCGACCGTTGAAGATATTTATTTTCTGGTTAAGGAGGACCATTGCCGGGGTCACGACGAGCCACAAATACAAACTATCGCTGCGTATCGAGCTGCACAGGGTGTGGTGGCTTATGATGAGGCCAATCGTGAATGGCGCGATATCGTCATCAAAAAGCGTACCTCCGGACCGACGATAGGGCAGCCCAGTGCTCGCAGCATGCAGTTGTTTGATCTTTGTAGCTACGATCTGGATAATTTCCGGTTGTTTATTCAGTCCGAGGGATTTCAGGATGGGTTTGATGTCAGTGTCGAAAAAATGCAGCTGTTATTGGATGATGAGGCACAATTGCTGCAATTTGCCTTTCGTTTTCTGAAACAGGCCCTGTTTGCAGAGATGACGATTCCGCTCAAACCCCAGGCCCGTGAGCGCCGCCTCAAACGCCGACAGCAAGCCAAGTTGGACTTACCGCAGGGTAAAGATAGTTCCCGGGGCATTGATCCTCTGTGAGACTTGCAACCACCGTTGCCAGTAGCACCTGTCGGGTTGGTATCTTATCGGATACGCATGGTTGGCTTGATCCACGGGTTGAGATGGCGTTGTGTGGTTGTGATGTGTTGGTGCATGCCGGGGATATCGGTGACGATAATGTATTCGTGTCATTGTCAGCAATCACAGATCACCTGGTCGCGGTAGTGGGCAATAACGATTTATTTTCGCGCGGATGGTCGGTCACCTGTAAGCAAGCGCAGGTACTTTCTGAGTCAGCGGAACTGGTGTTGACGGGGGGAACACTGGTCGTTGAGCACGGACACAGAATCCATGATACCCGGCATTACGCCGAGCGTTTGCGTGACAAGTACCCGCAGGCGAGGATGATTGTTTTCGGGCACACGCACCAACAGATGATTGATCAGAATCAGCAGCCCTGGGTTGTAAATCCCGGTGCTGCCGGTCGGGCACGTACCCATGGTGGTCCCGGTTGCTTGATTTTGTCGATTACAGGGTATAACTGGGTACTGGAAAGCTGCCGTTTCGATACGATGCGCAGACTCGGTTAAAGGATTGTGGTATGACTTGGGAGCCACCGCAGCATGACCGGCAGTTTCCTGTTGGACTGGTTTCGGCAGTAGATTTGCATATTGCTTCTCGCTGCGAAGTACCTGACGGTCTTAAGTCACTCTGCAATGGCGAGTAAATCCACCACATATTTGGCTGGCTGATCTGCCGCAGCTTAGTAATAATATTGGATTTTATGGGCCACAGTGTGTAGTATCGTCGCGCTTTCCCCATCCCCTCGATACGTGGGGCCGTCCGTGCTAATTTCGAATCGGGGAACAGTTTTTTTACTTCGATGTTCAGAGGTTGAACTTGACGAACAATGCAATCCTTGTGCTGGCAGATGGCACAACATATCAAGGAATCTCGGTCGGTGTAGCCGGTTGTACGGTGGGAGAGGTGGTTTTTAATACGGCGATCACCGGCTATCAGGAAATTCTATCAGATCCGTCTTATGCTCACCAAATTGTCACCTTGACCCATCCACATGTCGGCAACACCGGTACCAACCAAGACGATGATGAGTCATGTGGTGTGTATGCAGCGGGCCTGGTAGTCCGCGATTTGCCTAGATTCGTGAGTAATTTTCGTGCCCAGCAACCATTGAATACGTTTCTGCAACGCCACAAGGTGGTAGCAATTGCCGGTATCGATAGCCGGGCACTGACCCGCAGAATTCGCCAACAGGGAGCACAGGTCGCTTGTCTTATGACCGGTGACAGACTCGACAGAAATGAGGCATTGCTGCGGGCACGTCAGGCGCCCGGATTGCAGGGTGTGGATTTGGCGGCGGTCGTCAGTACCACGCAGGCCTATGACTGGACATCTCCCAGCTGGCGATTTCCCGGAGCAGCAGTAGCCTCCGGGAGTCATGTCGAAGCGGCCACAGCGGATGAGAAAAAATACTTCAATGTAGTGGCTTACGATTTTGGGGTTAAGCGAAATATATTACGGCTATTGGTTGATCGAGGTTGTAGGGTCCACGTGGTTCCCGCTTCAACATCGGCTGCTACTGTTTTGGAGATGGTCCCAGATGGGGTTTTTTTATCCAACGGGCCAGGAGATCCAGAGCCATGTGACTATGTGATTGCGGCGATTCAACGTCTATTGGAACAATCGATCCCCCTATTCGGTATTTGTCTGGGGCACCAGTTACTAGCATTGGCATGTGGTGCCCGTACAGAGAAAATGAAATTTGGTCATCATGGTGCCAATCATCCGGTGCAGGATTTGGATACCGGCAGGGTTTTGATTACCAGCCAAAACCATGGTTTTTCCGTTAGTACCTCAGATCTGCCTGATAGTCTGCGTATTACCCACCGTTCCTTGTTTGATGGCAGTATTCAAGGCCTGGAGTGCAGGGAGAAACCGGCTTTTTCTTTTCAGGGGCACCCGGAAGCGAGTCCGGGCCCGCACGAGGCGGGAGCATTATTTGATCGTTTTATCGCTATGATGAAAGCATACAAACAGGGGGTTTGCGATGCCCAGGCGTGATGATCTGCACAGTGTGCTCATTATTGGAGCCGGTCCGATTGTGATTGGGCAGGCTTGTGAGTTCGATTACTCCGGCGTGCAGGCCTGTAAAGCGCTGAAGGCGGAAGGTTACCGGGTTGTGTTGGTCAACTCCAATCCGGCAACGATTATGACCGACCCGGATTTTGCCGATGCCACCTATATTGAGCCGTTGCACTGGCGGGTGTTGGCCAAAATCATTGAAAAAGAGCGCCCAGATGCCTTGCTGCCAACAATGGGTGGTCAGACTGCACTCAACTGTGCGCTGGATCTTGACCGCCATGGCGTGCTGGCTGAATACCACGTACAGATGATCGGTGCTCACCGAGAGGCTATTGACAAGGCAGAAGACCGAGAATGCTTCAAACAAGCCATGACAAAAATTGGTCTGGAAACTGCGCATGGTGATATTGCCCACAGCATGTTGGAAGCATATCAAGTACAGAGTAGCTTGGGTTACCCGGTGATTATTCGCCCTTCTTTCACTCTCGGTGGCAGTGGCGGAGGTGTGGCTTATAATCGGGAGGAGTTCACCGATATCTGTGAGCGAGGTCTGGATGCATCACCCACCAACGAGCTGTTGATTGAAGAGAGCATTATCGGTTGGAAAGAATTTGAGATGGAGGTCATCCGGGATTGTCGGGATAACTGCATTATCATCTGTTCGATTGAAAACGTTGATGCTATGGGCGTACATACCGGGGACTCGATTACCGTGGCCCCGGCGCAGACCCTGACAGATAAGGAATATCAGTATATGCGCGATGCCTCAATCGCGGTATTGCGAGAAATCGGTGTCGAGACCGGTGGCTCGAATGTGCAATTTGCTGTTAATCCCGATACGGGCCGGTTGATTGTTGTGGAAATGAACCCACGCGTGTCTCGATCCTCTGCATTGGCATCCAAGGCAACCGGTTTTCCAATTGCCAAGATTGCCGCCAAGCTGGCGGTTGGCTATACCCTGGATGAGTTGGAGAATGATATTACCGGTGGCGCGATGCCGGCGGCGTTTGAGCCCACGATAGATTACATTGTCACCAAGATCCCCCGTTTTGATTTTGTCAAGTTTCCGCAGGCAGGAGATGAGCTGACAACCCAGATGAAATCTGTCGGTGAGGTAATGGCGATTGGCAGTAGCTTTCAGGAATCCTTGCAAAAAGCCATACGCAGTCTCGAAACGGGTTTTTCTGGGCTCGATTCTCAGTTGCCCGATGGAGCTGGTCTGGAGTCCTGTCGTGATCTTGTCAGTAGTCAGTTGCGTCAACCACGGCCATTACGTTTGTGGTTCATAGCGGATGCCTTGCGCCTGCAGATGTCGGTTTCAGAAGTGGCTGATCTAACCGGTATTGATCCCTGGTTTATAGAGCATATTCTGGAATTAGTGCAGGCGGAACAGCAAATTGCACAAACCCGTTTTGTAGATCTAGAGGCTACGTTGTTGCGGTGCTGGAAACTGCAGGGATTTTCGGATCTACGCCTGGCTACATTGCTACAGGTTAGTGAAGACGAGATGCGCAAGCGACGCTATGAACTGGAGGTTCGTCCGGTGTACAAGCGTGTGGATTCCTGCTCTGCGGAATTTGCCACACCGACCGCGTATATGTATTCCACCTATCAGTACGAATGTGAGGCTATGGCAGAGCTGGTTGCCAAAGTGATGATACTGGGCGGTGGTCCGAATCGTATAGGCCAGGGTATCGAATTCGATTATTGCTGTGTTCATGCAGCCATGGCACTAAAAGAGGATGGCTACCAGACCATTATGGTGAACTGTAATCCGGAAACGGTTTCTACAGATTACGACACAACCGATCGTTTGTATTTCGAACCCTTGACATTGGAGGATGTGCTGGAGATCATCGAAGTCGAACAACCAACGGGTGTTATTGTCCAGTATGGGGGGCAAACTCCCCTGAATCTGGCGCGTTCGTTACAGGCTGCAGGTGCGCCCATTGTCGGGACCTCACCAGAGGCAATCCATCTGGCGGAAGATCGTGAACGTTTTCAGACATTGATCGAGGGTCTGGATTTGACCCAGCCACCCAACCGGACTGCCTGCAGCACGGAAGAGGCTATGGAAAAGGCCGAGTCGATCGGTTATCCACTCATCGTCCGACCGTCCTATGTACTGGGTGGGCGAGCCATGGAGATTGTCTATAACTCGAATGATCTGCAGCACTATATGCAAGCTGCCATCAATGTTTCGAACAAATCGCCGGTGTTACTCGATCGCTTTCTCAATGATGCGATTGAAGTGGATGTGGATGCTATCTGTGATGGAGAACAGGTGATCGTTGGCGGTATCATGGAACATATTGAAGAGGCCGGAGTGCATTCAGGGGATTCTGCATGCTCCTTACCTCCGTTCAGTCTGAGCCCTCAATTACAGTGTGAATTGCATACTCAGACCTGTGAGATGGCCATGGCCATTGGCGTAATTGGATTGATGAATGTCCAGTTTGCGGTAAAGGGGCAGGATGTCTACGTGTTGGAGGTCAACCCAAGAGCTTCACGTACTGTGCCCTTTGTTTCCAAAGCCACCTCCAGGCCATTGGCGAAAATCGCTGCCCGTTGCATGATGGGGCAGTCTTTGGCAAAGCAGGGGATTCGTAGTGAAATGGTCCCGTCGTACTACTCGGTCAAGGAAGCGGTCTTTCCGTTTATCAAATTTCCCGGTGTAGATACGGTATTGGGTCCCGAGATGAAAAGCACCGGTGAAGTGATGGGAACAGGCCGTAGTTTCGGAGAAGCCTTTGGCAAAGCACAGTGGGCTGCGGGTGTCGCCATTCCTCCGCAAGGGCAAGCGTTGATCAGTTTGCGCAAAGCAGATCAACAGGCCGCTGTCGTGTTGGCACACTATCTTTCAAAACATGGTTTTTCATTGTTTGCCACCCAGGGAACAGCTGAAGTGTTACGAGCTGCCGGGATTGAGGTCAGTCCGGTTAACAAGGTCACCGAGGGACGTCCCAATGTCGTGGATCAGATAAAAAATGAAGAAATCAACTTGATTATCAATACCACGCAGGGCAAGCGGAGTCTTGCTGATTCGTATACGATTCGACGGGAGGCACTGAACCACAAAATCGCTTACTATACGACTTTGGCTGCGGCACGTGCTGCCTGTGATGCACATCGCTCAGGTCAGGATATTCACATTAATCAATTACAGGAATTGCACCAGGAGTTTGGGTGATGGAGCGAGTATTATTAACAGCCGCTGGTGCCGAAAGGTTACGCAAGGAGCTCAAACATCTCAAGGCTGTGGAGCGCCCTCGGGTGATTGCGGATAT